>DATCBN010000094.1 GCA_036511855.1 Candidatus Eremiobacteraceae bacterium
GAGGAACAGAGCGCGATTGTCGTTTGTTCCCAAATACGAACCCTTCGGGATCGATGTGCTCGGAACCAGCGGCTCGGGAACGTTCAGACCCCAGTTGAGGTACGTGAGCCCCACTCGCAAGTTGTTGCCTACGTAGTGGTAGAGGCTGCCGTACGTCATGCGGCGGTCGTTGGCTTGCCCCGTGTAGTAGTACGTGTAGAACGGCGTGCCGTTGAGGCCGGTGTTTCCGTTGATCACCGAATTAGCTCCGGTGCCGGCATAACCCAGCTCGCCGTAGGTGTTGCCGTCGGCGGCAGCGCTTTTTCCGAGCAGCCCTTGGACCCAAAGGGCGCGCCGATCCTGCCATGCCGAATTGGTCGTCGGATCGTTGCCGAAGCGCTGCAATCCTTCGATCGCCACCGACGCCGACGGCGAGAACTTGTACGTCGCGGCGATGGAACCCGCGGCAAGCGGCTGGTTGAAGCTGGCAAAGGTTTTCTTCGTGGACGACCACACCTTTTGCGGGAGAGCGGACTGATCGAGAATGTTGGCGCCTAGGCTGAGCTGCGGCGTGGCGGTCCAACCGACGTGCGACATCCACGCGAATTGCGTGAACGGCGTGGCTCCGGCTGACGCTGTGCCCGTCGGCACGTAGGCGAACGGCGAGGTGCTGCCGAGATCGGGGCCGTTTTGTTGACCGAAGCCCACGAAACCGTTCACGCGGCCCGAAGCACCGAGCTGCGCGCCGTTGAAGTAGTCATTCGAAAAGGCAAGACCCAGATCGCCGCTCGCGCCGTACTTGCCGCCTATGACGTAGAGAGGCGAGTTCTTGAAGTTGTACTTCAAGTACGCGTAGTTGATGCGCAACAAGCCTTGATCGTTGTAGGAGTTCGTGGTCGGCGTGACGGTGTCTAAGCCATTGACGTTGGCTTGGCCGTAATAGTTCTTGTTCTCGATACGGATGACGTAGCTCGATTGCTTGTCAAGATTTCCGGTCAGGCTCAACCGGATGACCTGCAGGCCCGTGCCGCGCGAGTTCGTACCTTCATTATATGTGGACACGCCGTCGCTGACCGCGGTGCTTCGCTTGAAGGGCGTGCCGGTCGGGCCGAAGGCGTTGACGGTTTCTGTATACGTGCCCGGCGCGCGGACGTACGCGTAAAGATGGACCTGCGCGCGATCGAGCGTCGCGGCCATGCCGCTGACGGTCTTGTCGAGCGCGGCCTCTTTGGTTTGCAGATCTTTGATGTCCGCGCCGTATGTGTCCAGCAAGATCTTGGCGTCGGCCACCGAGCGCTGCGTGACTTTCATCGCGCCGGCCGGATTGTCCAACTGGAACTCCATCTCGCTGACGACGCGGTCGACGAGTATCGCCATTTCGTAGCGCGTGATGGGCCGGCTGCCGTGGAAGTAGCCGTCGGGATATCCCTGCAGATAGCCCGCGTCGTGGAGTCTGACGATAGCCTGAAATGCCGGATCCGAGGGAGATACGTCGGTGAATGGATTGCTCGCGTCCCCGGCTGCGGCTGCCGGTATGGCGCGGCCGATCGAGATCACGCAAAGCAATATCGCCATCGCGTATCGTATCCAGTGTTTCACGATTGATATCTTCCTTTATTTAACGCAAGTGCGTAGAGCGGTAGGGGCCGGGACGTTTCCTTGCGGTTAACGAGTCCGGTTCCTGTTACGCGGCGCACACCTTAATATGGAGTTAAGCGCCGGATAATGTTGCAGACGTTTTCTTAACCCTGTATCGAAACGGCGAGCGTTCTCTAGTAACTCTACTAACTTCATAGACAATAGCGGAATTCCTGGGGCCGAACAAGCCCAAAAGGTCCCAAAAGCAGGGCTATTCGTCGTCCCGAGATGCTATCGGATTAGAGCCCTGCCGGTTCATATATCATCTTGACAAGCTCACTAAAGTTATCGCCCAGCACGATTTTGCCGAGGATGACCGGCCGCCGTGCACCGGTCGCGCCGGGCGCGTTGCCGGGGCGTCCAAGAACAGTCTCGCGCGCGAGCATCGCAAAGGCCATCGCTTCTTTTGCGTCGGCGGGCATGCCGAATTCATCGGAGAGCGAGACGACCGGCGGCGAGGGAAAACGCTCTGCGAGCGCTGAGCGCAGGTTCGCCATCAGGGCATCGTTGGAAGCGCCCCCGCCGCTCGCGATGACCCTGTCGGTGGACGCAGGCACCGATTTTGCGATCTGCGCTGCAGCACAGGCCGTCAGCGAAGCGATTGTCTGATCGCCGGTCGCGCCGAAGCCGCGCGCCGCATCGAGAATCTTTCTGAAGTACGCTGCGCCGAATGTTTCGCGGCCCGTCGTCTTCGGAGAACTGCGCGCGAAATATGGATGGCTCTGCAGCCAATCGAGCAGAGGCGGCCAGACCGCAGAGCTCGCGGCGATAGCGCCCCGGTCGTCGTAACGTTTGGCGCCGCCCGTGAAATGCGCGACCGCCAGATCGATGAGCACGTTGCCGGGTCCGATATCGAACGCGCGAATCCCATCCAGGCCGGCGCCCGCCGGCAGCACCGTGAGATTTGCGATGCCGCCGACGTTCAGCGCGACGCGATCTTCCGTCGCATCGCGCAACAGAAGAAAATCCGCATACGAAACCAGCGGCGCGCCCTGTCCCCCCGCGGCGATGTCGGCGACGCGGAAGTCGGCGACGCACGTGATGCCGGTCCGGGCGGCGATGACTGCCGGCTCTCCGACTTGAAGCGTCGAACGGACAAAGCCGGACACACCATCGTCGTCGGGAAGGTGATAAACGGTCTGACCGTGCGACCCGATGAGATCGACCGAACCGAGCTTGTCGCCCGCAATGCTGAGTGCGGCTGCCGCGAACGCTTCGCCGATCGCGAAGTTCAACGCGCACAAGTCGCGCACGACGAGATGCGGCGCCTTCGCGGAACTATCGCTCGCGATCAGTGCCTCAAGCGACGATCGCATATCGCGCGGATATGGCGTGGTCGCAAATGCCTCGAGATCGACCGCGACACTGCCGGCGTGCTTGCCCGCGCCGATCTTCACGATCGCGGCGTCGATGCCGTCCATCGACGTGCCGGACATCAAACCCAAGACGCGCATGTGTGGCCTCTACCGGGAGATGCGGTCGACGCTGTCCGCGATCGCGTCGTGAAGCCGGCCGCGCGCGCGCAGTATCGAGGCGCCGTCGCGCGTCAAGTGAACGCGATTCGTCAAGAAAGCGACGGTGAGCTCGCGATCCGGATCGACCCAAAGCGACGTGCCGGTGTAACCGGTATGGCCGAACGATGACGCCGAGAATCGCTGGCCGCACGAGTGGGCGTCGTCCGCCTTCAGAGCCCAGCCGAGTCCGCGCCGTTCGTGGTCGCCGGCGGCGTGTTCGCGCACGGCGAGCATCGCGATCGCGCGCGAGATCACGCGGCCGGCCGCAGATTCGCCATGCGTGCGATACACTTCGCCAAGCGCCGCGACGTCTGCCGCCGGCCCGAACAGCCCGGCATGACCGGCGACGCCGCCCATCGCCCAGCAGTTCTCATCGTGGACTTCGCCGCGCAATAGGCGGCCGCGCCAAAGATCGTCCTCTGTGCAGACGATTCGTGCGCTCGCATCCGCATCGGGAAGATAACGCGTTTCGCGCGCGCCCAGCGGTCCGGTGACCAGTGTCGAGATCGCGGCGTGCAGTGGCAGGCCGCTCACACGGGCCACGATGTCTCCTGCCAGCATGAATCCGAGATCGCTGTACAAGACGGCATCGCCCGGCGCTGCGATCAGCGGCGTCGCGCAGACGCGGGCGATCACGGCCGCAGCGCCGACCTCGTCACGAAAATTGACGTGCGCCGGCAAGCCGGATGCGTGCGTGAGCAAATGACGAATCGTCATTTTCCGCCGCCTGACGTCGGGCCCGTCGAGATCCGGACAGATCGAAACGACCGGGTCGTCGAGGGCAAGCGCGCGGCGATCGTTGAGCACGAGCAACGCCGTGCCGGTGTAGAGTTTCGTCAGCGATGCGAGATCGAAAATGGCCCCCGCGTCGATGACCGGTTCGCCCGGCGCGAACAAACCGATCGACGCCTCGACGACGACCTGGCCTCCGAGCCGCACGTGGAGCACCGCAGCGCTGTACGTCTCACCGAGACCCTCCCTCAGGATGTCGAGGGCGCGCGAAAAACGCGCGTCTTCGGACTTGATCTCGGGCACGGGCTTCACGAGCGCGCATCCGCAAATGTCGCAGGCTGTTGGCCGCCCGGCTGCGCGCGGCCGAGCAGCACATCTCCGACGGCAGACATCGTCGATTCGTCGTCGCCGAACGCAGCGATGACCGATGCCTCGGCGGGGAGCACATCGATATCGTACGGCTCGCGCGCCATGACGACGATCACCGGCTTCCCGAACAGGACGAGATCGGCGACGGCGCGCGCCTGCAGCGGGTGCATCGCTGCACGATACGTCACGCACACGATCTCGGTCGCCGTTCCGGCCGCCATCAGCAACTGCTTGTATTCATGGCCTGCGGGATCGACGCCGCGGACTTGCTCGTGGATGCGCGCCGGCCCGGCCGAGAGCGCCGCACCAAGCGTGCTCGTGCTCTGCGGCGTATGCTCCGCCTGCGTCGCCGCGCCGCCGGAAAAGTGTACGAGCATGATCCGCTGGCCCGCGGCGGCTCGCAGCGGCACAAGCTGTTGCGGATCGCGAACGATTGTGATCCCACGCAGCGAAGCCTCACGCGCTGCCGCGCGGTGCGCAGATGAGCCGATCCGTTCAAGTGCGGCCGGATCGGCGGCGCGGACATGGACGGCGCGTCGAGCGGCATCGATGCGCCCAAGGCTTCGTTCGATCTGCTTCTCATCGAGCGTGCCGTCGAGCACCGCGCCACGTAGCGCTGCGTGCGCGGCCTTCGCTTCTTCGAGCGAACTCGAAAACACGACCAGGTCGGCGCCCGCGGCGACTGCTCGAACGGCGGCCATGCCAGGCGGCCCGTCCGTTGGAACCGCTTTCATCTGCATGCAGTCCGTGCACACGATGCCATCGTAGCCAAGCTCTTCGCGCAGCAACCCGGTGATGACGACGCGCGAAAACGTGGCCGGCGCGTTCGTTGGATCGAGAGACGGATAGACGGCGTGCGCGATCATCACGGCGTCGACGCCGGCGGCGACGGCTGCGCGAAACGGCGCCAACGCAACCGCCCGCAACGCATCGGCGTCGCGCCCGATGACCGGAAGGTCGAAATGGGAATCGACGGCCGTGTCGCCATGACCTGGAAAATGCTTTACTGCGGACGCCACGTTCGTCCCGTGTAATCCTCGGATCGCCGCCGCGACATGCTGACCGACGAACTCCGGCTGCGCGCCGAACGACCGGATTCCGATCACCGTGTTGCGGCGGTCGCCGATCACATCGGCGACGGGCGCAATATCCAGGTTGATCCCAAGCGTTGCGAGTTCTTCGCCGATAAGGCCATAGATCGATTCGGTGAGGTTTGGATCGCCGCTCGCGCCAAGAGCCATCGCCGACGGCGTCGGCGTTCCGAACGGACGAATTCGCGACACCGATCCGCCTTCTTGGTCGACCGCGACAAGCAATGGCGGCGAACCTGAATGCCGGGCTGCCTGGAGCCCGTCGACGAGCGCCCGCGATTGCACCGCATCGCACAAATTGCGCTGGAAAAGGATGGTGCCGCTAAGGCCCGCAATAAAATCGGTTGGCGCTTCATGTATCGCTGTGCCGTCGAAGCCGATCATGAGCATTCCGCCCACGCGGTCCGCCAGCGACGTGTTCACCACGATGCTGGCCTACAAGAATCGCGCGAAGCGTCCCTTCTCACGAATATCGATGGCGCGCTTGCGCGGTCTCCGAGGAGCATCCATGAACCTTCGTCCTTTGTCGTTCGCTACCGCCTTCGCGGTGATCCTGTCGTGCTTCTTCGCACCAAGCGCCGCATTCGCCGAGACCGGCGTCACGCGAGCGACGTTGGCGAACGGCCTGCGCGTCATCGTCGTGCAGAATTCGCTCGCGCCCGTCGTCACGGTCATGGACAACTATCAGGTCGGCGCCGATGAGACTCCCGCCGGTTTCCCCGGCATGGCGCACGCGCAGGAGCACATGGCCTTCCGCGGATGCGCCGGCATCACGGCCGACCAGACCGCCGCCATCTTCGCACAATTGGGCGGCGACGGCGATGCCGACACGCAGCAGAATGTCACACAGTACTTCGAGACCGTTCCCGCGCAAGATCTCGGCGTCGCGCTCCACGTCGATTCGGCATGTATGCGCGACATCGTCGACGCGCAGGATCAATGGAATGAGGAAAGCGGTCCGATCCAGCAAGAGGTCGCCCAAGATCTCTCAAACCCGATCTACAAGTTTCTCACGCGGCTCAACGCGGATATGTTCGCGGGCACGCCGTACGCGCACGACGCGCTCGGCACGCGGCCGTCGTTCAACGCGACCACCGGCACGCTGCTCAAAAAGTTTTTCCGTCAATGGTACGGACCCAACAATGCCATACTCGTCATCGCAGGCGACGTCGATCCGCAAAGCACTCTCGCGATGGTTCGTTCGATGTACGGCGACATTCCGCGACGCGCCACGCCGGCGCGGCCCACGGTCACCCTTTCAGCGGTCAAAGCAGACACATTCGACCTGGACAGCGACCTCCCGGTCAAGCTCAGCGTCATCAGTTATCGCTTTCCGGGGACGTCGAGCCGGGATTACGCCGCAGCGCGAATACTTTCCGACGTTCTCGGCAGCCAGCGGGCCGACATCTACGCGCTCGGTCCGAGCGGCAAGGCGCTCAACGCCGGATTTCAGATGTTCGAATCCTATCCGAAGGCTTCGATCGGTGCCGCCGTCGCGGTGCTGGCGCCCGATGCGGATGCGAAGCCCATTGACGACCAGATCAAGTCGATCATCGCGCAATACGTGAAGGGCGGCCTGCCGCCGGAGCTCGTCGACGCCGCTAAGCGAAACGAGATCGCGAGCGCCGAATTCAACCGCACATCCATCGATGGCTTGGCCGGCGCGTGGTCGCAAGCCGTGGCCGCGGAAGGCCGGACGTCGCCCGACGAGGGCGTCGCCGCACTCGCCGCCGTCACATCGGCCGACGTCAACCGCGTTGCGCGCGTCTACCTCAAGGGTGCGGTCGTGGCGGCAAGTTTGAATCCAACACGATCGGGCGCCGCCACCGCACAATCTGGATTTGGCGGCAAGGAGATCACAACGGTCGCGCCGTCCAAACCCGTGGTGTTGCCCGATTGGGCGACGAACGCGCTTTCGTCACTTTCGGTCCCGCCGTCAACCTTGCATCCGTACGATACCACGTTGCCTAACGGCATTCGTCTCATCGTGCAGCAAGAAACCGTCAGCTCCACCGTGAGCATCGTCGGCGAGGTCCGTCAAGAGCCCGCGCTCCAAGTGCCGGCTGCTAAAGAAGGCGTGGATCAAGTGCTTGAAGGGTTGTTCCAATACGGCACCACCACGCTCGATCGCCTCGCGTACCAAAAGGCGCTGGATGACATCGCCGCTCAGGAGTCCGCGGGCGCATCGTTCAGTTTGGACGTGCTTACGGAGCATTTCGATCGCGGCGTGCAACTGCTCGCCGACAACGAAGTGAACCCCGCGCTGCCGGCGGCGGCGTTCCCAATCGCGCGCGATCAGGCGGCACAGGCCATCAAAGGTCAGCTCGACAGTCCGGGCTACAAACAATCGCGTGCCATCGACACGGCGCTGCTGCCGCCCGGCGACCCAGCGTTGCGAGAATCGACGCCGGCGACCGTCGGCGCGCTCTCGTTGGATGACGTGAAGAGCTACTACGGCGCCGCGTTCCGGCCCGACATGACCACCATCGTGGTCATCGGTGACGTCACCCCGGCGCAAGCCGAGGCGTCGGTCGGCAAGTGGTTCGGAAGTTGGACCGCGCAGGGCCCCAAGCCGGACATCGTATTGCCGGCCGTGCCGCTTAACGCTTCGTCTTCCTCCGTCGTGCCCGATGCGAGCCGCGTCCAAGACGCCGCCACGCTCGTCGAGAATATCGCCGTGACGCGGTCGAATCCCGACTACTACGCTTTGCAAGTGGGCAACAACGTTCTCGGCGGCGGCTTCTACGCCACGCGGCTCTATCACGATCTGCGCGAAAAGGCCGGGCTCGTCTACAACGTCGACAATTCGTTCGCGGTCGGCAAGACGCGCTCGACGTTCAGCATCACGTTCGCCTGCGACCCGCCGAAGGTCTCGCAAGCTCGTGCGATGATCGTTCGCGACGTGACCGCGATGCAGACCGCGCCGGTCACCGACGCGGAACTGCAGCAAGCCAAAGCGTTGCTGTTGCGCAAGCTGCCTCTCGCGGAAGCCAGTGAAGACGCCGTGGCAAACGGTCTGATCGCTCGCGTCGGCGCCGGCCTTCCGCTTGACGAGCCCACGCGTGCCGCCAACCTTTATCTTGCGATGACGGCGGCCCAGGTGCAAGCCGCATTTGTCAAATGGGTCCGGCTCGACGGCTTCGTCCAAGTGGTGCTCGGGCCGCAGCCCGACTAGTTCGCTAAAAGCTCCGCACGCACAGAGGAAGTCATGCTTCGTCGCCTAGTCGCTGTCGTCAGCGTCGCCGTCATTTTCGTCGCTGTGGCGCAGACCGCGGCGCGGGCCGGGTCCGCGATGCTCGCGCGAGCGACCTTGCCGAACGGTCTCCGCATCATCGCCGTGCGTGACTCGCTCGCTCCGGTCGTCGCCGTCGAGATGAACTATCTCGTCGGATCGCAGGACGATCCACCGGACGTGCCCGGAATGGCGCACGCGCAAGAACACATGATGTTCCGGGGCAGCACCGGCGTTTCGGGAGCGCAACTTGCGAGCATCGCCGCGGCGATGGGCGGCGATCTCAATGGCATGACCCAGGCCACTGCGACCCAATACATATTCACGGTTCCCGCAAACGCCCTCGACATCGTCTTGCACGTCGAAGCGGACCGGATGCGCGGCGTCATCGATTCGCAATCCGACTGGGTCAAGGAGCGCGGCGCGATCGAACAAGAAGTTTCGTCAGACGTCTCCAACCCGATCTACCGCGCTCGCCAAGCACTGCTCGGCAACATGTTCGCCGGTACGCCGTACGCGCAACCCGGTGTGGGAACGCGCAAAGCCTTTGATGCGCTCACGAGTGCCGGCCTGAAGAGTTACTACGACACATGGTATCGCCCGAACAATGCGGTGCTCGTCGTCGTCGGCGACGTCGACCCGGACTCGGTCGTGGCGGACGCGACCACGCTGTTCGCGGGCATCCGGCCGGCCCCGGTTCCGCCCCATCCATCGTTTGCTCTGCCCGCTCCCAAGCTCGCAGACGTCGCCTTCGACACCGATCTGCCATACGGCATCGCGCTCGTCGCCTATCGTTTCCCGGGCAGCGACAGTCCGGACTTTGCCGCCGCTCGCGTGCTCGCCGACGTCATCTCCGACGAACGCTCGCCGTTCTTCTCCGGCCTGCCGTTCGACAAAGTGTACAACGCATCGTTTCTGATCGACGACATGCCAAAGGCCAGCTTGGGCATCGCTGAAGGGCTCGCGCTGCAGCCGAAGGATGTGCCGGACGTCGAACGCGCCGTGGTCACCAATCTCGGCGCCGCGACGCGCGCCGGCTTCAACGCGGAATTGGTCGACGATGCGAAGCTCAAAGAGATATCGCACGATCTTTTCCGGCGCTCGTCGATTCAAGGTTTGGCCGAAGTTTGGAGTGAGGCGGTCGCCATCGAAGGGCGCAATTCTCCCGACGAGGACATAGCGGCGATCAAAGCGGTGAACGCGGACGACGTGAACCGCGTGGCCGCGAAGTACTTGAACGCGAGCACGGAAATATCGGCGGACCTCACGCCGAAGCAATCCGGCGCACCGGTACCGGCAGACGCATTCGGCGCCAACGAATCGTTCGCGCCCAAAGCGGCCAAGCCGCTCCCACCGCCGCCCTGGGCTGCCGCTGTCGTGAACTCCACCGACGTGCCGCCTTCAACGCTTAGTCCGGTCGACTCCACGTTGGACAACGGCATGCGCGTGATCGTGCAGGCGGTACCGGGCAGCGGCTCGGTGATCGTCCGCGGTGAAGTGCAAAACGATCCCGACATAGAGGCGCCGCTCGGCAAAGAAGGCGTCTCGCTGATGCTCGATCAGCTCTTCACAGCCGGACCATCGAACGAATCCACGTATAATTTCTTCACGGATATCGGGCAGATCGGCGCCGACGAACATGCGGGCTCGTCGTTCTCACTCCAAGTGCCCGCCGTCAGCTTCGATCGGGGCATGGCGCTTCTCGCGAGCAACGAGCTGCAGCCGTCGCTGCCTTCAGCGCGCTTCGCGCTCGTGCGCACTGCGGTCGCCGATCGCGTCCTGGGCCTGAGCCAGACGCCCGAGTTCCTTGCCGAACAATCTCTGTACTCCGCGCTCTATCCCAAAGACGATGTCGTGCAGCGCACCGCCTCGCCGGCGAGCGTCCAAGATCTTTCGCTCAGCGACGTCCGCGCCTACTTCAACGCCACGATCCGACCCGATCTCACCACGATCGTCGTCGTCGGCGACGTCGATCCCGGGCACGCGCTCGACTTTATCAAGCAGCATTTCAGCAAATGGAAGGCGAGCGGTCCGGTGCCGGCCACCACACTGCCGCCCGTGCCGCCCAATAAGCCGTCGGCGATGTCGGTGCCGGCATTGGGAAGCGTTCAGGACAGCGTCACGTTCGCGGAAACCTTAGCCGTGGTGAACGGCACGCCCGATTACGATGCGCTAACGCTCGGCGACCAGATGCTTGCGTCGGAATTCTACGCTAGCCGTCTGTATCGCGATCTGCGCGAGCAATCGGGACTCGTCTACTACGTCTCGACGGCATTCGAACAGGATGGCGGGCGTTATACGTACCGCGTGCGCTGGGGTTGCGATCCGCAGAACGTGTCGAAGGTCGCCGGAATCGTGCAGCGCGACTTGCAGGCCATGCAGTCGGCGCCGCCGACCGCCGACGAACTGCTGCGCGCCAAGGCTTTAGCCATACGCGAACTGCCGCTGCGTGAAGCCAGCCAGGCGGGGATCGCAGCGATTCTATTGGAGCGCGCCGGTTACGGTTTGCCGCTCGACGATGCGGCGGCGGAAAAACGGTACCTGCTCGTGACCGCGCCGCAGATCGCTGCCGCGTTCGGCAAGTGGATCCGGCCCGGCGGATTCGTGCAAGTCGTTCAGGGGCCGCCTCCCCTCTAGAGACGCGGCCGGTTAGTGGCTTTTACGCTTTGCCGCGCCGTGGATCGCGATAGTCTGCGCGATGTAGATGCCTTTGCGGATGACGCCCTCTGCATGGATTTCGACGCCGGGCCGGATGTCGCTGACGCTGCCCGGTTCGCCTGCGACGTCGATCGCCGTCGTGGGTTCCAAGGCTATGGAGACGCGACGGCCGTTTGCGTTCATCTCAACGACGTTCGCCGCGTAGTTCACTTTTGAGACGGTGCCATTGAACGAAAAGGATTCTTTTTCCGCAGACGCCGCAGGTTTTGGACTAGGCGACGCCATCGCCGGCGGCGCGCTTGCCAGCACCGAGCCTGCGAAGCAGAGAATTATGGTTGCGGCGATTCTCAGGTGAAACATCATAGATATAACGAGGGCGCCGGCGCGCAAGTTTCGGTTTGCCCTTGCGCCAAGTCGGATTGTGATTCAGTCAAGCCCGATGTCCCACATGGCTTGCACGTCCTTGCGCGAATACGCCCGGAATGCAACAAGTGTTCGAGTGGCATCGATTTGTAGAATCGCCGCAAGCCGGCCTGTGACCAGCCCGTCTAGATCTTCGTGACGCTTCACGCGCGCGATCGCGACGAGGTCCCATTCCCCCGCAACGCTATATACCTCGCCGATTCCGTCGATTTCTAAGAGCGCCTCGGCCGTCGCCGCCACGCCGCCGCGCAAAACCCGAACGAGTATGATCGCGGTTACCATATGAACGTCCTCTTGCTTGTTCACACGTATCTATAGTGCTCCGCCGCTGTTCAAAAGGTACGCACGGAAAAATTCGATAGCATTTTCTTGTGGACCGAAGAGTATCCAGTCGGCGTGTCGAATTGTGAAGTGTGATGGCGGTCACTAGACACTTACTTCGAGGCCTCTCAATCACGCTCATCGCGGCGGTATTGGCTTCGCCATGTCTAGCCGCGCCCACGGTCATCGCCGAGCTCGGCTCGTATCCGCTGCTCGGTTCAAACAAGACGTTGACCGATCTGCAGATCAGCATCGCTCATAATGAAGACCGCTTAGCGACGGCCGCAAAACTCGTCGGCATGAGCCCGGCCGAGTATCGGGCGTTTCGCATCGCAACGCAGACGCAAAGACCGGAATGGGGACGAGTGCCTCTGCGGCTGGACGCGATGGCGTGGTATTCCTTCGGTCAAGTCCGAGTGATCCATAACGTCGAGATCCCGCGCGCGACGTACGGCTTCGAGTATGACGAAGCGGGTCCGACCGAGCGGCTTCGCATTTTCTTGCCGGTGGCCTGCGGCAACTTGTCGATTTTGCGCGAACGCATCATGCGGGCGGCGGCCGTCAAACCGCCGGCCGCGGTTTCTGCGATTCCGCAGTATGTCGCAGCTCCGTTGGCGATCGCGAAAGCTGCACCCGCTTCGTCGACAGAAGCGCCACCCCCGCCGATGCCCGCGGCCGCGCCCACACCGCTGCCCACGATCAACTTAGGCTCGCGGTCTTCCAGGGGTTTCTTTCCGTTCATCGGCATGTTGTTGGGCTTCTTGACCGTGGGCGGCGGCAGTGGCGGCCATAATGGCGGCGGCATCGGCGGCGGCGGCGGCGGCGGATGCGGCTGCACGATAAACCACTAAAGCCGTACTACGGCAATCCGTACTAGGGCAAGCATCGCTTGCCCCGTTTTTTTAGGGCAAGCGTTGCTTGCCCTAATACTTATCTGAGGTGATCAGTCGACGAAGTCGATAACGCCGACCGGCGGTATAATGCCGGCGGCCGCGCCGCGTTCCAAGAACAACCGGATGCTGCGCCGACCTTCTTCTCCCATGTCGACGGTGCGCCTATTCACGTACATGCCGACGAACGTGTCGGCTGTTTTTTGCTCGAGGCCGCGCGCGTACTGCATGGCCCACGCGAGCGCGTCACTGCGGTGCGCAAGTCCGAATTCGATGCTCGCGCGAAGTTGGCGCGATGCCATCGCCTTCACTTCGTCCGGCAGATCCCGCCGGATGGTGTTGACGCCGAGCGGCAGCGGCAGACCGGTTTCTTCATGCCACCATGCACCGAGATTGACGACCGTGTGCAAGCCGAGCGCCGCGTGCGTGAGTTGACCTTCGTGGATGAGCAATCCGTACTCGGCTTCACCGCCGGCGACCGCCTCCATGATCGTGTCAAAGGGCATCACGATGGGCGTGAAATCGCCGACCCGCAAGCGGAGCGCGAGGTAGGCGCTTGTCATCAGACCCGGCACGGCGACCGTTGCGCCTTTCAGCGCTTCCCAGCCGGCGGCTTGCCGCGCGACCACGATCGGTCCGTAGTCTTTTTCCCCCATCGACGCGCCGTGCGTGAGGATTGCGTACTTGTCGGCGACGTACGCGTAGGCGTGCACGCTGATGGCGGTGGTGTCGAGTTTGCCCGTCTTTGCCCACTCGTTGAGCGTCTGAATGTCGCGCAAGATGTGATCGTAAGACAGACCGTCGGTGGGAACGCGTCCACTGGCAAGTCCGTAAAACATGAACGCATCGTCGGAGTCGGGTGAGTGGCCGAGCGTCAACGTTCGCATGGCTGTTTCTTTTCGCGCAGGAAGAAGTTTTCTCCGCCCGCAACTATGGTAGTAACCATGGAAATCGAAAACACAGCCGGCGCGAGCACCTCCGTCGAACAAATCTCCGCAGTATCCGAAGACGCGATACGCGAAGAGTTGAAGAACGTCGTCGATCCCGAAATCGGTCTCGATGTCGTCAGCCTCGGCCTGATCTACGATGTCAAGATCGACGGCAGCCACGTCGATGTGGTCATGACGCTCACGTCGCCGGGGTGCCCGGTCGCCGGTCAGTTCATGGCAAGCGTGCAGTCTGCGGTGGCGCAGATACCGGGCGTCACCGATTGTCACGTCGATCTCACGTTCTCGCCGCCGTGGGATCCCCGCACCATGGCAAGCGATGAAGCCAAGATGATGATGGGGTTCTACTATTAGCGAGGCCGTTTCCATACGGCGCCTCACCAAGCGATACGGCTCGATGACTGCGGTCGACGAACTGTCGCTCGATGTGGCACAGGGCGAGTTCTTCGGCTTTCTCGGTCCCAACGGCGCCGGCAAGACCACCACGATCAATGCTATCGTCGGCCTCGCGACGATTCAGGGCGGCACCATCGAGGTCTTCGGACACGATGTGGTGCGCGAGTTCCGCGAAGCGCGCCGCCTCATCGGCCTATCGCCGCAGGAATACAATTTCGACCGCTTCCTCACCATCGAAGAGATCCTCATCTTCCAGGCGGGTTACTACGGCGTGCCCGCTCGCGAAGCCAAAAAGCGCACTGCCGAACTGCTCGATCGATTCGAGCTCACCGACAAGCGCCGCTCCACCCCGCTGCAACTGTCCGGCGGCATGAAGCGCAGACTCACGCTCGCGCGCGCGCTCGTCCATCGCCCTACACTGCTGATACTCGACGAACCAACAGCCGGCATGGACGTGGAGCTGCGGCTTGAGTTGTGGGATTTCTTGCGCTCCATAAATGCCGACGGCATGACCATCCTCATGACGTCGCACTATCTCGAAGAAGTGGAGATGCTCTGCCAACGCGTCGGCATCATCAACGAAGGCCGGCTCGTCGCGCTCGAAGATAAGGTTGCCCTGATGGCGAGCCACGGCTCGGCTTCGCTCCAAGACATCTTCCTCAGCCTTGTCGGGAGGCGCACGCGTGGTTAATACGATCGGTCTCTTCACGCTCGTCCGCCGCGAGTTGAAGCGGACGTTGATGGTGATCAATCAGGTCATTTGGCCGCCCATCATCATGACGCTCTTGTTCCTCTTCATTTTCGGGCTTTCGCTCGGATCGCGCATCAAGTCGCTCGGCGGCGTCTCGTATGTCGAATTCTTGATGCCGGGGCTCGTCATGCTCAACGTGATCTCCTCGAGCTATGACGAAGCATCGTCTTCGATCTTCCAGCATCGCTTCATGAATTCGATACAGGAGCTGCTGATCGCGCCGCTGTCGTACGTCGAGATCCTCGTGGGATTTCTGACCGGCAGCATGTTGCGCGGGGTCGTGATCGGCACGCTCGTCATGCTCATCGGCGCGCTCGTCGTGCACGTCGCACCCACGAATCCGCTCATCTACATCTACTTCATCGTCGTGACGTCGCTTCTGTTCTCAGCGGTGGGCATGATCGGCGGGCTGCTCGCGAAGACGTGGGACAATCTCGCGATCGTCAATACGTTTATCATCACGCCGCTCACGTACGTCGGAGGGGTCTTCACAAGCCTCGCGATGCTGCCGCAGGTCGTGCAGCGCTTCGCGTTGGCGAATCCGATGCAGTACATGGTGGACGGTTTCCGCTTCTCGTACACGGGCGCCGTGGATATCAGCCTCGCGGCGGATGCGCTCGTCGTCGCGGCCTTGGCAGCGATCGCGCTTGCCGTCGCATTCGACTTGACCAGGCGCGGCGTGAATCTCCGGGTGTAGTCAGTCTATGCGCACGGCGTGCGCCGTGAGCGGCCCATGCGCGAGCGTGGCGTACACCGTGCCGCTTGCCAAGCGGATGCACACGGTGACCCGCTCGCTCAAGGACCAGCCGGCCACGATCGTGCGGCCGGGAACGCTGTCGATGCGGTAGGTGTGGCCGTCGTTGAACACTACCTGCGATCCGTCATCGGCGAGTCTTGAGACCAGGCGCACGACGCATAACGTAGGCGCCCGAGCGGCAGCGGCGACCGACTGGCTCCGCGAGGCGTTCACCGTCACACCGCTGCGCGCGACGGTATACGCGGTAGCGCCGCGTTTCGGCGTGGCGCAGACCGACACCGCATCGCCGACCAGCCACGAAGCGGCCGTCACGTGCCCGGCAATATCCACAGCATATGCGTGGCCGTCCGAAAGTCCGACGCCGTATCCATCGTCTGAGACGTCGGTGATGGAGGCATCCGCGCAGGCTTCTCCCGGCGCGGCGCTGGAGAGCGTGGAGACCGTACTCGCGACGATGGCAGCAGACTGTGTGCGAACAGTGTACCCGTTCACGTCGAGAGAAGCCGGCCGCTTTAGCCCGGCCGGCCACGCGCACTTCGCGACCGCGGTGCCGGTCGCCCAACCTTCCGCTTGTGCTCGATCGACCGGATCGGTGAGCTGATAGCGGCTGCCGTCGCTGAGATCGACCGTCGAGCCGTCGCGCGTGACCGTGGCGATCGCGACGGTCTTGCATGCGTACGATGGTCGCGGGATGGCGCTGCGATGCGGCGGCACGCCGGTTTTGGCGACGACCTGTGTTCTTGTCAATGCAGGCGAGCTGACCGGGGGCGAAGATGCCGCACTCGTCGCCTGTCTCTCCGGCGCCGATGTATTGGAGCTCCCGAGGGCGTGCGCGAGCGCCGTGGCGATCAGCCCCGGCAGGGGTGAATTCTTATGCATTGCGCGGCCTGCCGCCGGGAGAGGCGCTGCTGCATTGGTTGCGCCGGCCACCGGTGCGGATGTTCGGTTGCTCGCCGGCGCTGCGTTATACCGTCCGATGAGGCCGCGCGCCAAAACACCCGCCGCGATGAGCACCACTAGGACGGCCGCTACGGCTAGCCACCGCAGTGGCCCCGCCGCAGTATCGCTCGCCGGCGGTGTTTTCGCAGCCGCCGCACGCACCAACGCTTCGCGCGCCAGATCCGCCGCATTCTTGGTCGCAACCGCAGCCGAATAATCTTCCTCGAGCTGTTTGCGCTCGGCTTGCAGTTCGTATGCGGCCTGACGGTCCGATTGGGCCCGTCGCACTTGTTGGTCGAACCACTTGTTGCGCTCTTCTATGTAGGTGGACTGCTGGCTTCGCTTCCATATCTCGCCGTAGGCCGCGGTCCCGCGCAGGCCCTCGTCGTACACATGGCGCTTGTCCTCGTCGCCGAGCGTCTCCCACGCCTCTTTCACGGCCGCGGCGAGTCTGATCGTGCTCGCCGAGTCGTGAGCGACGTTGGGCCGGATGCGGACGATCAACGAGTTGTAGGCAGCGCAGATCTCATCGTGGGAAGCGTCGGGTTTCAGGCCAAGCAGATCGTAGTATGAGAGTTCGGTTCCCGGCATGCGCTAGCTCAGTGTTCGGCTCTTGGATGTGAGCACCGTCAGCGAGCGCCCTTCGTAGGCTTCGATCTGCAGCCGGCGTTGATCGGTCATCGGCACCGATTTGCCGCTCGTGGTGTCGAACATGACCTGCGCCGAATGAACCTCGGCGATCAGCGTGCCGTTCTCCGAATTGCGGATCTCGTGCTCGATGAGGAAGCTGGAGCGGCGCAGCTCCGTGACGCGGCATCCGACGGTGAGCTTGTCGCCGAGGTGCGCGGGCGCGTGATAGCGCGCCGTGAGCTCGGCCAGTACGAAATCGAAATCCTCGACGCGTTTGATGCCGGTCATCACCATCCAATACTCGTTGCGCACCGTCTCGCAGTACGTGAGGTATTGGGCATGGTTGACGTGCCGCATCCCGTCGACATCGCGAAACGCGACGACGATCGGGCGTATGAATTTGAAGCGAGTGTCAGACACGCTTATACGTTGCTCCTCTAGTGTCGGGAAGCGTTCCCGCGTGAATTCGACGCCTTGGCGATTGCATCCGCTGCCGCGAGCGCTCGATCGCGCAAGCGCTCATCTTCGGTGCTACCTGCGAGGTCGCGGATAGGTTTGAGCGCCGCCGGGTCGTCGAGCGACGTCAACGCGCGCAGAATCGTGAAATTGGTGACGAGATCGGGATCGCCGAGCAGGCCGCCGAGAAACGCCGTGACCTGCGGGTCGCCTTTGCCGATACTGCCGAGAGCGAGGATCGCGGCACCGCGCGAGTCGAGCGGTGCCCCATATCGCGCGTAGCTCCGTTCGAGCGGAATCGCCGCGTTGCCCTGAACGATGGCGTATCCGCTCAGCGCCGCCGACGCTATCTCCGCGTTGTTCGATGGCTCGACCAATGCCCGCGCAAGCAATCGTTCGATGCCCGGCGCATGCCAATGGGCGAGCGTTTGCACCGCAGCGGCGATCGCGCGGTACGATTCGTCATGTGCGGCGATGTCCTGCAGCTTCTTTGTCGCCTGTGCGTCGGCCGGAAAATCGGCGAGCGCATCGGCGGCAGCCCGCCGCACGTGCGCGCTGGGATCGCGAAGCGCCGACTGCAGCGCTCTCGCGTATTGCGCCGATCGCGGGCCAGGGCTTAGTTCGCCCGCGACTCGCGCGCGCGCGTCGGCCACCGGCTCGGTGATCACGAATGATGTGAGCGCCGTGGTCACGGCCTGTGACGGAGCGTTGCGATCGGACAAGGCGTCGAACGCGGCTAGCCGGTCGAGGACGCTTGCAGCGTGCTCAAGTTGGTAGATCCATTCCTCGTCGCTTTTCTTGAAGGTCGTCTTCGCCAAGATATTGCGTCCGGGGTCCCACAGCACCATCACCGGCCGCGACTGCACGGTGAAGTGAAACACTTGATGCCGCAGGTCGTTGCGAACTTTGAAGGTCGTGCGAGAGCCATCGGGCGTCGTCACCTGCACGTCGACCGGCATGGTGAAGACCGACGGCGTGTTCCACTTGGTGCTCTGAGTCTGATCGACAGTGAGACGCACATCCTTTGCGGCGGCATCGTAGATGTACGATAGCGAGTATTCGGGAAAGCCCGCCCGGTAGAGCCACTCATCGGCAAAACCGCTTATGTCCACGCCCGTGGATCGCGTGACGGCCTGCACCCACTGCGCCGTGTTCGCGCTGCGTTCGCCGAAGATATTCAAGAACGCAGCCTCGCCGACGCGGTACATCTCGTTGCCGGAGATGGTCCGCAGCATATGCAAGACGCATCCGCCCTTGGAGTACGAGTCGCCGTCGAACATGTCGATCGGCTTCGCGTACGTCTCCGTCACGATGGGGCGTCGATATATCTCGTCCTGGGCGAAGACGTCGTCCATCATGGAAAGCCGGTCCATCGCGAACGCATCTTCGCCATGGGCGTGCTCGTCGTAGAGCGCCGTGTAATACGTGGCGAAGCCCTCGTTCAGCCACGCGTTGCCCCAGTCGGAGAGGGTCTCGTAGTCTCCGAACCATTGATGGGAAAGCTCGTGCGCGATGACTCCCTCGCTCGTCGCGTCGAGTTCGGCGCGCGGATCGTGCAGCGTTCTGCTGGTGATCGTCGTCGCTGAGATGTTCTCCATGCCGCCGTACGTGAAGTCGACGACTGCCGCCAGCGCGTATTTCGGATATGGATACGGCACGGCGTTGAATTTCGAAAAGAAGTCGATCATCTTCGGGGTGGCCCGGAAATCATACGTAGCGGTGCCGGAATACTGAGGCGGCGCCCAATACTGTACGGGCAGTCCGCCGTCGCGCACGGTTTGATCCGCAAACGTACCGGCAACGATCGAGTTCAGATATGTCGAGTGCGGCACGACCATGATCCAATCCCAGGTGGACGTGCGGCGGCCGCGGTCGTGCGTGACCGACTTTAGCGAGCCGTTGCTGAGCACGTGCTGTCCTTCGGGGACGGTCACGATCGTCTCGCTGCTCGCTTTCTCATCCGGGAAGTCGTACGTGGGATACCAAAAGCGCCCATCCTCCATTTCCGATTGCGACCATACTTCCCACGGCCTGGCAGGGTAAGACGCATCCGGGCGCACGAAATACAGACCCTTCGTCGGGTGCGCCGAGAAGCGCGTTTCGACTGCGAACGCTTTGCCCGGCGATGCGGCGGACGGCAAGAATACGCGCAAAGTGTGCCCGAAGGTCCGGTAGCGCAGCGCCGGTCCGCTTGCTAAGCCAACCCAAGTGTAGCGCAGATCCGCGGAATCGAAGTCGAGCCATTGCGTCTGTGGCTGCAGGACGACGACCGAGTTGGTGACGTCGCCGAATTCGTCGCCTTTACGTTCGTCGAACGACAGAACGAGCTTGACGTGCGTCAGCCAATATTCGTGAAAACGCGGGTGGTGCAGATACGCCTTGCCGCCGCCGAACTGCACGCGCGAATCGGTTTCGGCGGCGCGAACGCTTGTTGCTAGTGTGAGCGCGAGAACAGCGAATGCGAGCGCGGTCGCAAGACGGCGTGCGATCAGAACGGATACTCCTTCCAGGGTACGTCGCCTGACGTGTTCGCAACGCGCCGGCGATTCTCATCCGGGGCAGGAGCGGACTACTCTTGAGTGGCTTGCGTCGATCCCCGGTCGAAGAATTCGAAATCGTCGAATTGGTCGAGAAAATGATAGTGGCCGAGCGTATAGGTCAATCCGTGAAATGTCGCCGCGCCCCAACCGAAGAGGCCGCCTCCGTCGCGAACGTCTTCGCTCGTGGTCTCCTCGCGCAGAACCCACTGGCCGTGGAAATTCATGTAGCGGACATCCCACTGCACTTTCGAGGCGGCGCAGCCATTGAAGATGCCGGCGACGGTGAGGCGAGCCGGTTGAAACGTATCCTCATCCACCCACATGGCGCGAACCCGGTACTCGCCGGGATCTTCGACCGGCTCGAGCGCCAAGTGCCAACACGGTCCGGTATCGCACTGCTCTTCACCGACGAGCGTCGCATTGTAGTAGCGCGCTGTGACCGTCACCGTGCCGAGCACGCTCGCATCCGACGTGCTGCCGGGAACCGGATGCGGATGGAAGTCAACGGCCGACTGCGGCACGAAGCCGAATGAGTAATACGGGGAGATCCGGGGGACTCCGAATGGCGTGTTCACGCCGGTGCTCGGATCGATGGTCCACGTGAATATCTGAAACTTGGTGCCGTAGGGATTCGACATTTGATTCGACGAGTAGAGCGGCGCTTGCGTTGTGATGACGAAATCGTCCATCGTACGGACCCACGCCTGGAATCCTTCGGCGTAAAGCCGGCCCTTCACGTGAGCGCGGACGTCGATGAGATATCGCATGTACGGCGGATAGGTCCGGTCGCGCCAGACCTGCAGAGCGCGGTCGAGAATGTCGTTCGCGCTTCGGGTCGTCGTGGTGCTCGGCGCGGACTGGTCGGCCGCCAAAGGCGCGGCCGCCGTTACGGCGAGGATGAGCGCGGCCAAGAACATCGGCATTATCTTATTTTATCGCACGATCAGCATATTTGATTCGCAAAGCATTCGCGCCGCGAAAGCCCCCTCCCGCCGGACCGGCTTTCACGTATTATTCACAGTCCACACGTTTTATACACGTCCAACCTGGGAAAGCGAATAGATGTTGGCGATGAACGGACGCGATACATGATTCGAGGCGCCTTGGCGGCCGTCGTTTGGTCGGCCGCATTTTTATTCAGCGGACTCTGCGCGCGTGCCGACGCGTGCTCGGACACCTGGTTTTACTCCGCGCTGGCCGCGACCGGTGAAAGAGATCTCAGTCAGTATATGGGCGAGGGTGGCACCCAAACGGCGAAATCCGACTTTGACATCGTCGCGCGCAACATGGACCTTGCCGGCCGGACGGTCGATGCGTGCAAACAAGCCGATACGATCGCGAAATTCGCGTTCACCGACGCTGATCGCTGGCAGATCGGCTTCGACCGGGGATGGATTCCTGCGCCGGACGCCGCGCGCCACGTCCACGGCGCGCTCACGCGATTGAAAGCGATACATTTCGATAGCCGCGATCCGAAAGAATACAATAGCGTGCAGATCCACGATAAAGCGCTGTTCAAGGCAGCCGGCCTTGCGTGGGAAGCTGTCCGCTGACACTCCGGCGCTAGCACTCGTTCACGGCGTGAGCCGTTGTGCGCACAGATTGCAAAAGAATAGAGACCGGTCGTCCGGCGGCTGGGTGTGAATGGCCACCCAACCCTGAGTCTTCACCGCATCGCCAATATCTTTGGTCACCCGCGAACACCGGCCGGCCCTGATCTCGTCGACGCTGTGGCTGCCAAACTCGCAGCCGAGGCACGCACACTCGGCGTCAACCGGATTTTCGGATCCCATAAGCCTACCTTTGTCTCGTGCCGTGGGATATGAATGCACTTAGTCGTACCGCTAGGGTATATTCCATCCCGGAGTTCTCCACATTGTCCACATATGGCCTGTTCATAACTCGTATTAGCGAGATACTTCGGGCCAATTGGCGGTCATCCACAGTTTCCACAGGGACGGTGGGTAAAAAGTATTACGTACGAAACCGACCAAGCGTTACTTTCGCCCCAATGGGTTGCGCGTTCATACTCTGAATGCGGACGCTACGTTTCTGGCTGTTGCCCTCAGCTAAAACCGCTCGAAGCGTCGCAAACAGATCACCTCACAAAGGTCAGTAGCGTGAAGTCGAGGAGAAAATCCACATGCGTACATCTTCCACCATCAAAGTTCTGGGCGCTGCAGCGGCGATAGCGTTGCTCGCCGGCTGCTCCAGTAATAGTTCCACGTTGCCCGCCGGCAGGGTCGCGGATCAGTCGCACGCGCGCGCAGAAAACATGCGTGCGCTCACGGGAGTCGCGCCTCAGTTCCTGCAGAGCATCAACTTTGGGCATCCCTACGTGCACATAAATCCGAACACACCTGGACCGAAGGACCTCGCGGTGTCCGACTTTGCGGGCACGGTCGAGATTTTAAACCGCACCTATGCCCCGGAACGAATCGTCACCGACCCCACCGGCTGTCCGGACGGGGACTTCTACGACGTACGGGGCCGCCTGTACGACGCCGACTACTGCGGAGCCGCAGTCACGGAATACACGCCGAACGGCACATTGATGTTCACCTACAGCGCCTCCGGGTTGGGTAATCCCGTCGGCGTCACAACCGATGCGGCCAATAATGTCTATGCCGTCGACTTCGGAGGCGGCAGCCCAAGCATCGTCGTCGAGTTCCCACAGGGGAACACCGCACCGTCGGCGTCATGCGCTACGGGGCTCGCGAACGAAGGCGTTGCAGTCGATTCGACCGGCGCCGTCTTTGTGGACGGCGACGATCCGAATACCGGCTTGGGCGTCATCCTTGAATACCAGAACGGTCTGGCCGGTTGCCCGACTCCGACGCATCTCGGCGTCTCGCTCGGCTTCCCCGGTGGGATGCAGATCGACAATGCCCACAATCTGCTCGTCTGCGACCAGGGCGCCGGCGTCGACATCATCCCGCCGCCGTACAATTCAATCTCGTCGACCATCACGGGCGCTTCAGATACTTTCCACGTCGCCATCAACAGGAAGAACGGAAAGATCTTCATCGCCGATCCCTCTAATGCCGACGTCCTCGTCGACTTGTATCCGAGCGGTACGTCCTTCGCGGTGCTGAACAGCGCCAACGGGCTCTCCGATCCCGCTGGTGTCGCGACAAATCCGTATCCACAGTAAACCCGACTCATCCAGATATGTGGGGGGACGCGTCGCTCGGCGGCGCGTCCCCCTTACTGCAGTCGAGGAGAGAATCCACATGCGAATTTCTGCAACCAGCAAAGTTCTTGGCGCGGTGGCGGCGTTAGCGTTGCTCGCCGGTTGCTCCAGTAGTAGTTCCATCGTGCCCGCAGCCAGAGTCGCGGATCTGTCGCACGAGCGCGCGGAACA
The DNA here is from genome assembly GCA_036511855.1 of Candidatus Eremiobacteraceae bacterium. Lineage (NCBI taxonomy): Bacteria > Bacillati > Vulcanimicrobiota > Vulcanimicrobiia > Candidatus Eremiobacterales > Candidatus Eremiobacteraceae > Candidatus Eremiobacteraceae bacterium. The sequence goes on from DATCBN010000094.1 coordinate 23,628, forward strand.
TTCGCGTGCGCTCACCGGCGTTGCACCTCAGTTCCTGCAGAGCATTGACTTTGCACATCCCGTCGCGCACGTGAATCCGGACACCCCTGGACCAAGAGATCTCGCTGTGTCCGACTTCGTGGGCACGGTCGAGATTCTGAATCGCACCTTCGCTCCAAAACGAATCGTCGCCGACCCCACCGGTTGTCCGGACGGCGACTTCTACGACATACGGGGCCGCCTATACGATGCCGACTACTGCGCCGGTGAAGTCACGGAATACACGCCGAACGGCACTCTGATGTTCACGTACACCGCCTCCGGGATGGCTAATCCGGTCAGCGTCACAACCGACGCAGCGAACAATGTCTATGCCGTCGACTTCCGCGGCACCAGCGCAAGCATCGTCGTCGAGTTCCCGCAGGGCAACTCCACACCGACGGCGTCGTGCTTTACGGGGCTCGAAAACGAAGGCGTCGCAGTCGATTCGACCGGCGCAGTCTTTGTGGACGGCGCTGATCCGAATACCGATTTGGGTGTCATTCTCGAATACCCGAATGGTCTCGCCGGTTGCCCGACTCCAACGACGCTCCCGGTCTCGCTCGGCTTCCCCGGTGGCATGCAGATCGACAATGCCCACAATCTGGTCGTCTGCGACCAGAGCGCCGGCATCGACTTCATCCCGCCGCCGTACAATTCAATCTTAACCATGCCGGGCGCTAAAGACAATTTCCACGTCGCCATCAACCGGAGGAACGGAAAGATGTTCATCGCCGATCCGGTCAACGCCCAGGTCCTCGTCGAACTGTATCCGGGCGGTGCTCTCGTGGGCGTTTTGTTCGGCCCCAACGGGCTTACCGATCCCGCTGGTGTCGCGACGAATCCATATCCATAGTGTCCGGAAAACTAAGAAACCCGCAAAGCTTTTAGGCCATGCGGGTTTCGATTGGCTCCCCGACGTGGACTCGAACCACGGACATTCTGATTAACAGTCAGACGCTCTACCAGCTGAGCTATCGGGGAATGCGGAACTCTGAGGTGCAGGGAAACTGAAGTTTACGCGTCGCGGTGCCGCGCCCCTGCACTGCCGGCGCCGGTGAGCCGCAACGCGACTTCGCGCGCTTGGCGCACGCAATCGCCCACCGAAATGCCGCGCAGAAAATTACCGCACAGAGCGATCTCCGGCAAGCGCGCGAGCGACGCTTCGATGGACCGAAGCCGCACTTCGTGTCCTATGTTGTATTGCGGAATGCCCGTATCCCATCGGAATACGGCAGCCAAACGCGGCTTCGCGCCCGAGATCTTCATCGCACGGCGAAGATCGGCGTGCGCGATCGTGAGGAGTTCGTCATCTGCTTCGATCGCCGCCGTCGGGTCGAGAGCGCCGCCAAAAAATGCGGTCACGAGCGCGTCGCCTTCGGCGCAGTGTTTCGGATACGCGACGGAGTTCCACACCGCACCTAAAACGCGAACGCCCGAATCCTTTGTTGCTAGGAAGCCGAAGCCGTCGAGCGGTACGCCGATCGCATCGCGCCGGTAGACGAAAGCCAGTTGCACGACCGGCGCGTAGTCGATTGCGTTGAGCTCGCGTGCGGCCTCCGGCGCGATTGGTGCGAGCAACTCCGCTGCTGCGCCCGCCGGCACCGCGATAACAACGCGCTTCGCCCGCACTTCTTCCGGTCGCTCGCCGCCGACGCTTAATGTCGCGCCTTCCGGCGTGATGACGAAGCGGTCCACCGGGGCCCCGAGCTTCACCGATTTTCCGAGCAATGCCGTCAATGCAAGCGGCAGCGTATCGTTGCCCTGCGCGAAACTGAATGATGCCGGCCGCCTTTTTGGCGCTTTTGTCGTCCGGAGCGCTCGCAAAAGGCTGCCGTGATCGTGCTCCATTCGCTCGAGCGCCGGAAAGGCGCTGCGCATCGATATCGTCTCCGGATCGCCGGCGTTGACGCCGGCAAGGAACGGAGCGGCGACCACGTCCGCGATCTCGCGTCCGGCGCGGCGTCGCACGAACGACGCGACGGACTCGTCGTCGTCGCTGCTGCGGCGCTTCACGAACGGCTCGCACAACAATTGCCACTTCGCGCCTGCGGAAAGCAGCGGCGAGAACAACAGCGATTGCGGAGAGCTCGGCACGGCGATCAAGCCGCGGCGCGTCAATATATACCGGCGTTTCGCCGCCGCCGCCGGCGCGACGACTTTGTTCCGCAACCCGAGCGCGTCGACCAGGTCGTCGAGCGCGGGCGCTGACAAATACGATTGCGGACCTCCTTCGACGATGCAGCCCTCGGGCCGAAGGGTCTTTATGCATCCCCCGGAATCCGTCGCCTCCTCGAAGACCGCAACGCGCTTCCCGAGCGTTTGGCACGCGAACGCGCAGGCGAGGCCCGAGATGCCGGCACCGATAACGGCGACGTCGACCTGAACGTCGTCCGTCACATCAGTTCGCCTCGGCGGCCGCGTTGGTGGTTGCGCCGACGTCGGCACGGCGCAGCGCACCTTCCGCTTGATCGGCCAGACATCGGACGAAAGACGGGTGGCATTTCACCGCGCACGCGCGGCCGAATTCCGCGATGCCTGAAGCACGCGCGATCTCGCCATATTGGATGTCGATCTCGTTGAGCGTTTCGACGTGTTCGCTGACGAACGCGATGGGAACGACGCACACTGCGCGGGCTCCGGCTAGTCCTAGTTCGCAGATCAACACGTCCGATGCCGGCTGCAGCCACTTCTCCGGGCCAAGCCGGCTCTGAAACGAAAGATGGACGGGTCCCTTGTGCTGCAGCTTCGCGACCGCAGCCGCCATCGACCGTTTGACGTGCTCGAGATACGGATCGCCGCGGTCGATGTATTTCACCGGAAGCCCATGCGCCGAGAAGATGAGGTGCACGTCTGTCGCGGGGGCGGCGAACGAGGCCAATGCGAGCCGGGTGACCGCGACGACTGCGTCTATGTACGAAGCATCTTCGCAGTACTCTTCGACGACAAGCAGCTCGTATTTCGCGCGCAGTTCCGACGTGACGCGCCGCAGCTCGTTGAGACTCGAACGCGTCGTGCTATACGAGTATTGGGGGTAGAGCGGCAGGAACACGAGATGCGTCACGCCGTCGGCCATCGCTTGTCGGACGGCGACGTCCGTCAGCGGATGCCAATTGCGCATCGCGACGTAGACCGGCATCGGCCGGCCGCGGCGCTTGAGTTCGTCGCGGAGCGCCTGCGCTTGTGCGGCGGTCTGCGCGCGCAGCGGCGAGCCGCCGCCGATCGAGGCGTAAAGGCTCTGCGAGTACCGATAGCGTGCGGTGGCCATAGCCCATGCTAACGGGCGCACGAAAACGCCAGGCACCGGAATATTGTCGGGGATGAGGTCGACGAAGAAATTATACAGGAACGGGCGCACGTCGGCCAAGCTCTCCGGTCCGCCGAGTTGGGCTAAGACGACTGCCGGCTTCATCGCGTTCACGGCGATTTCGGTGCGTCGACAAACGCTTGCGCGCATTCGAGCGGCGTCGCGGGCATGACGCCGTGTCCGAGATTCAAGATGTGGCCCAGCGGTCCGGCCGAAATCATCGCCGCGCGTGCCGAGCTTGTGACCGCGTCCGGCGTGGCCAATAGTACGCACGGGTCGACGTTGCCTTGTAGCGCGACGCCGTCGCCGACCTGCTTTCGCACGGCGGCTAGCTCCACGCGCCAGTCGATGCTCAATACATCGGGGCCCGCACGCATCATGGCGTGGAGCTTCCCCGCGCAGCCGTTGACGAAGAGGATCACCGGAACGCCCGCCCGCTTCGCTCGCGCGATGACTTCGGCTTGATACGGAACGGCGAACTCCTCGTAAGCCTCTGGTGACAACTCGCCGGCCCACGTGTCGAACACCTGGATCGCCTGCGCGCCCGCTTCGACTTGCGCGGCGGCGAAGCCGGCGATGGTTTGTGCGAGCTTCGCAAGCAGCGCGTGCATCGACGCGGGCTCGGAGTAGAGCAACTGCTTCGTGTTCGCGTACGTCTTCGACCCGCCGCCTTCAATCAAATACGAAGCGAGTGTGAACGGGCCGCCGACGAAGCCCACGAGTGCCGCGCGGTCTGCCAGCGCGGTGCGCGCTAGGCGCAACGCGTCGAGCGTGAACGGCATGCTCTCCACTGGATCCGGCACGCGCAGTCGCTCGACGTCGGCGAGCGTGCGAACCGGGCGGTCCAATTTCGGGCCGGCGTCGCCGAACGAAACCGGCGCGCCCATCGCTTCCACCGGAATGAGGATATCGGAGAAAATCACGCAGCCGTCCATGCCGAACCGTTCGATCGGCTGCAGCGCGACTTCAGCCGCGAGATCCGGGGTCTTGCACAGCGTGAGAAAGTCGACGTTCGCGCGCATCGCGCGATACTCCGGAAGATAACGGCCCGCCTGGCGCATCATCCAGACGGGCGTTCGATCTACCGGCTTCCGCGCGCACGCGGCGAGAAACCGCTCCGAACCGTTCAACGATCGTCGTTCTATTTCAGGATGGGAAGCGGGAACTTTTCTTCGTCGAGCTTGATGCCTGCCGCCGCGCGTAGCGTGGCCGCCATGTCCAGCCGCTCCCATGGCAGATCGAGCTCCGGCCTGCCGAAGTGTCCGTAGACCGCCGTCTGTTTGTAGATGGGCCGGCGCAAGTTCAGCTTTTGTATGATGGCGCCTGGCCGAAGGTCGAAGTGGTCGGCCACCAGTTGGGCGATGCGCGATTCTTCGATGCGGTTCGTGCCGAAACACTCGACGAATACGGACACCGGCTTCGCGACGCCGATGGCATACGCGACTTGGATCTCACAGCGGTCGGCCAATCCTGACGCGACGATGTTCTTGGCCACGTATCGCGCCGCGTATGCGCCGGATCGATCGACTTTGGTGGGATCCTTGCCCGAAAACGCGCCGCCGCCGTGGCGCGCCATGCCGCCGTACGTGTCGGCGATGATCTTGCGGCCGGTCAATCCGGCATCGCCAAGCGGACCGCCGATGACGAAGCGCCCGGTAGGGTTGATGAAGATGTTCGTCTTCTCGTCGATCGAGAGATAGCCGTCCACCGCGGGCCGGACGACATGTTTGAGCACGTTGTCGTGGATGACGCCGTGGTCGTAGCCGTCTGCATGCTGCGTGGAGACGACCACCGTGTCGATTCGCACCGGTTTGTGGCCATCGTACTCGACCGTGACTTGGGCCTTGCCGTCGGGCCGCAAGAAATCGACGACTTCATTCTTCCGCGCGGCCGCAAGGGTGTGCGCGATGCGGTGAGCGATCACGATCGGAATCGGCATCAGCTCTTTGGTCTCGCGGCAAGCGAATCCGAACATCATTCCTTGGTCGCCGGCACCGACGGCGGACATCGCTTCCGAGGAGCCTTCTTTCATCTCCAATGCTTGATCGACGCCGAGCGCGATGTCCGATGATTGTTCGTCGATAGAGATCGAGACGCCGCAGGTGTCGGCGTCGAAGCCGAAGCGAGAGTCGGTGTATCCGATCTTGCGCACCGTGTCGCGGACGATTTGCGGGATGTCGACATAGCACGAGGTGGAGATCTCGCCGGCCACGTGCACCTGGCCGGTGATCACAAACGTCTCGCACGCCACGCGGCCCTGCGGATCCTTGGCTAACACGGCGTCGAGCACGGCGTCTGAGATCTGATCGGCGATCTTGTCCGGGTGCCCTTCGGTGACGCTCTCCGATGTGAACGAACGCTTGTATGCCATTTTTACGTTCCCTCGTTCCACGAGGCCAGATACTTCTTCTGCTCGCCCGTCAGTTTGTCGATCGTCACGCCCAACGCTGCGAGTTTGAGCCGCGCGACCTCTTCATCGATCTCTTTCGGCACCGGGAAGACGGACGCTTTCAACGAGCCGCGACGCTTCACCACATACTCTGCGGCGAGCGCTTGGTTCGCGAACGACATGTCCATGACTGCTGCCGGATGGCCCTCTGCGGCCGCGAGGTTGATCAGGCGGCCTTCGCCGAGCAGACAAATCGTCCGGCCGTCGCCCAACCGGTACTCTTCCACGAACTCGCGCGGCTTCGATTTCTCGCCTTCCGAAAGACGCTCGAGCGCGTCGATATCGACCTCGACGTTGAAGTGCCCGCTATTCGCGACCAGCGCTCCGCTTTTCATAGAGAGGAAGTGTTCTTCGCGCAGCACGTGCGTGTTGCCGGTGACGGTGACGAAGATGTCGCCGCGATGTGCGGCCTCTTCCATGGTCATCACGCCATAACCGTCCATGGCTGCTTCGAGCGCCTTGGTCGGATCGATCTCGGTCACGATCACGCCCGCGCCCATGCCGCGCGCGCGTTGCGCGATGCCGCGTCCGCACCAGCCGTAGCCCGCGACAACGAAAACTTTTCCGGCGAGCAGCACGTTGGTGGCGCGCACGATGCCGTCCAGCGTGGATTGGCCGGTGCCGTAGCGATTGTCGAAGAGGTGCTTGGTGAGCGCGTCGTTCACCGCAACGATCGGATACTTGAGGACGCCTTCCTTCTCCATGCTGCGCAGGCGGATGACGCCGGTGGTGGTCTCTTCGGTCCCGCCGATGATGGCCGCCAGTTTCGCCGGATGCTTCGTCAGGATCGTTGTGACGAGATCGCAGCCGTCGTCCATGGTGAATTGCGGATCCGTCGCGATGACCGCCTCGATATGGGAGTAATAGCGTTGGTTATCCTCACCTTTGACCGCATAGATCTTGCATCCGTGATCGGCGACCAACACAGCGGCGACATCGTCTTGCGTGGAAAGCGGGTTGCTTGCGCATAGCGCCACTTCAGCGCCGCCGGCGCGCAACGCGATCATCAGATTTGCGGTCTCAGTTGTGACGTGCAGACATGCGCCAAGCCGGAGATCCGCGAACGGACGCTCTTTTGCGAACCGATCGCGCACTGCGGCGAGCACGGGCATGCTTTGCGCAGCCCACGCCACGCGGCGCCGGCCGGATTCTGCCAGCCCCAAATCCTTGATGTCGTAAGCGGCCGCGGCCATGCTTTCTTGCGTGGTCGACAAGTGTTGATTCCTCCGGTGAGAATTTACATGAATAGCGGGTAAAAGCTATACACTCCACTTTGTTGTCCCGCGCGCGGAATCCTCGGAGATTCTGTTCGCTGTTGCGAGGTACGTAATGTACAAGTCTTCACTGATCCGGGTCGCTCTCGCGAGCGCGCTGCTGATAGCGGCGTCGAATCCACCGGCACCCGCCGCAGCCGCTGTCACCATCGTGGTCAACGGCGCAACCGTGTCGTTCGATCAACCACCGATCGAACGTTCGGGCCGAGTTTTTGTGCCGCTTCGCGGTGTGTTCGAGCGCATGGGCGCGACCGTCGTCTACGATAACGGTTTGATAAACGCCACCGGCAACGGCCGGAACATCTCACTGAGGATAGGTTCGACTGCCGCGACGATCAACGGACAGAACTACACGAGCGACGTGGCGCCGTTCTTGGTTGGTGCGCGCACTCTTGTGCCGCTGCGATTCATCTCCGAAGCGCTTGGGGCCGCGGTCAATTACGACTCGGGCAATCAGACCGTCAGCATTTCGACAAACGGCGGTTCTTCGGGATCGGGTTCGTCGCAGCCGGTCGCGCTCACCAATCTCAGCCCGCCCGATCAAGGCGTCGTTCAATCCAGCGAGCCTGCGGTCTCGGCCACCTTTTCGCAAACCGTCGATCCGAATTCCGTGAAAGTTACCATAGACTCTCGCGATGTGACCAGCGCGACCGCCATCTCGCCGACCGACTTCCTCTTCACGCCGCCGTACGCGCTTTCGACCGCCTCGCACACTGTGCGCGTCGTCGGCACGTCCTCGACCGGCTCATCGTTCGACTCCAGTTGGTCGTTCACGTCGGGCACGAGCACTAATGACAACTACCTCCACGATCTTCAGCCTTCGAGCGGCTCGATGGTCGGCGGTTCGTTTACGGTTTCCGGAACCGCTCTGCCGAATTCTCGCGTGCACATCGTTGCGGCCAGCGTGGCGATTGTCAACGGCGTCTTCCGGATGCCGGCCGGCAGCTATAATGCCGATGTCATCGCGGACGCCAACGGCTCTTTCTCACAAGTAGTCACGATCAACGTTGTGAGCGGCGGGAATGTCACCGTTCGCCTCACGGCGAGCAAGCCGACATCGAACTCCGCGACCATCACCCTGCATCTCAAGAGCTGACCAACGCCCACCCGCGTGATTGTAGGGGCCGACATTTATGGTCGGCCCCGCTTGCCCACGGGGCGAGCGATGCTCGCCCGAGTACAGACGAGACAAGACGACAAGGTACACGACGTCCTGCCGCAAAACGGCTGGACGTCGTCATTTGGGGAGAAAACATTTGACTCTCGCTTCTATGTCGGTGAGCGAATACGCGCATAGACTCGCATCGGCCGACCCAACGCCCGGCGGCGGAAGTGCAGCGGCAGCGGTTGGGGCATTCGCCGCCGGTCTTGTTCGCATGGTCGCGCAACTCACATCGAACTCGCCAAAATTCGCCGATGTGGCCGATCGCGCGACAATGCTCGGCGCATCGGCTGCGGAGATCGTGGACGAATTCGTGACCTGCATCGACGATGACGTCGTCGCGTTCGACCGCGTGAGTGTAGCCTACAAGCTCCCGAAGAGCACAGACGAGGAAAAAGGCGCGCGCAGCGCCGCCATACAGCAGGCGCTCGCGGGCGCCGCAGAGCCGCCATTGCGCGTCGTGGAGCTGGCCCATCGCACATGCGCACTCGCGGCCGAACTCGTGAACTTCGGCAATCCAAGCGCGGTGAGCGACATCGGGTGTGCCGCAGCGTTCGCACAGGGCGCGGCAAAAGGAGCCGCGCTCAACGTCGAGATCAACGTCAAGACGCTCAAGGACCGGGGTGCGGCCGACGCACTGACTTCGCGCCTGCATGCGGCCATGGCTCAAGTGAACGTCCAGTCGGAGGTCGTGCTTGGGAAAGTAAATGCGCTGCTCAAAGGCGGCGCATGATGGCGGCGACGCGCCTCGAAGGCCGCCCGCTCGCGCTGAGAATCCGTGAAGAAGTCAAGCAGCGCGCGGCCGTGCTCCGCGCGCGCGGCATCGCGCCGAAATGCGTCGCGATCGTCGTCGACGGCGACGGACCAGGCCTGCTCTACGCCCAGACTGCGCGTCGCATCGGCGCCGATGCCGGCGTGAATATCGAAATCGTTCCGATCGGCGCGTCCGCGGATACCTCAGGTGCGCTCGCCATCGTCCTACGCATAGTCGACGAGCCCACCGTCCACGGTTTGATCATCCAACGCCCGCTGCCGGCGAAGTTGGACGAACAACGCATCGTCGAAGCCATCGATCCGGCCAAGGACGTCGACGGCGCTCATCCTTACAATCAAGGTCTGCTCGCGCTTGGAAAGCCGCAGTTCGTGCCGTCGACCGCGAGCGCGGTGCTGGAAATCTTGAGCCTGCCGCCGACGCCGCCCTTGCGCGGCGCGCGCGTCGCGGTCGTGGGGCGCTCGGCCGTCGTGGGACGGCCCGCCGCTGCACTTCTCACCGCGGCGGATGCCACAGTCACTGTTTGCCACTCGCGAACGAAAGATTTAGCCGCCATCACGTTCGCGTCGGATATCGTCGTCTTGGCGGTGGGTAAGCCCGGATTTCTCACGGGAGATATGGTGGCGCCCGGCGCGATCGTCGTCGATGTGGGCACGACGGTGGTGGACGGCCGGCTCGTCGGCGATGCCGATCCCATCAGCGTGTCCGCGGTCGCGGGAGCCCTGACGCCGGTGCCGGGGGGCGTCGGTCCGATAACGACCTCGATCTTGCTTCGAAATATCGTGAGCGCCGCCGAGGCGCTAAATCAGTCCTGACTTCCCGCGCGCCCGCCATGGGCAAAACACACGAGCACGCGGCGCTCGTCGCGAAATCCCACCAGACTCTTCTTCTGCTTACCACGCCGCAGCGCGTCGAACGCGTTTCCGACCATCTCTTCTTGCGCCGCCGGATCGTCGTCGCCGTCGGCCGGCGGATTGGCTGCGACCCGGTCGCCAAACGCGTCGACGAGCAACGCGATGACCACTGCAAGCTCTTCGCGCGCGACCGTGCGCGTGTCGCGCCGCACTTCAACGATCGTGATCCCGTTCACGGCTTCCATCTCGATCGATACTCTGATTCCGGAGCGCCGGTCGAGATCGTGAAACGCTTGCATGTGCTCGTGGACCGCGCGCGTGAACGCGGCGCGTTCGGCTTTGCCGATGGCTCCGCGCACGATGAAATAAAACGATATGGAGCGCGCCTTGGAATCGATGGCGATGCGAGAAAGCTCGGAGTGCCGGACGAGAAGCGAGACTATGAGGCGAACCGTTTCATTTGGGTCGTCGGGCAGACGGCGTTCGATCAATGAATATCTCCGGAAAACGCTGGAATCGGTGCGATGAAAAAACTGCCTTGGTGTTTGATTTACCCGGTCTTTCGGAGCGGTCCTGCCGGCAACGGCAAGGTATTGAGCAAGGCCGACGACAAAGACCGAACGCGATGACTGCGCGTCCGCGCTCCCCCATCACCGCGCCCTCCTCCGAGCAGATCGCGTTCGTCGAGCACGCTATGGCGACATACGGTCGCCAAACCTACAATTACGCGTATCGCCTGACAGGCAACGAATCCGACGCGCGCGATCTCACGCAAGAAGCGTTCATCCGCGTTTTCCGTGCCTGGCAAAGTTTTCGCGAGGGCACTTCGTTCCTCTCGTGGATCTACCGGATCGTCACGAACCTTCATCGTGACGAGCTGCGCAAGCGGAAAGGCGTGTTCGTCGAGCCGCTGCCGGAAGACAATCAGCCGCAATCACGCCCCGCGCTCGACGCATCACACGACCCCATCGCGAATCTCCACGAACGCCAGTTGTCGCCGGTGATGGAGCGCGCCCTCAAAGCGATGTCGTACGATCAGCGCGTCGTCGTCGTTCTTGCCGACATCGAGGAGTATTCATATCAAGAGATCGCCGACATCGTCAGCTGCTCGATCGGCACGGTCCGATCGCGTCTGCACCGGTCGCGCGAGCAACTGCGCCGGCTCGTGATTTCCGAACGGGAAAAGGAGCCGCAAGGATGATTTGTCCCGCATTTCAGTTAGTGAAACTCCGGGTCGAGTTCTTGCGTTATACATATTCGAAGGGTGCAGCGCGCTCCACCGTTCGGCGCTTCTCCACGCTAGACGCAATAATCTAAGGACCAATTGTCATGACTTGCACCGATTGCCGCCCGCTGATCGTCGACTACGTCCATCGTCAACTCGACGATGTCTCGGATGCCGCCGTCTTCACCCACATCCACGAGTGCGCCGAATGCATGCGTGCCCATCGCGACGAGCTTGCGCTCGTCGAAGCGCTGCGCGCCGCCTTCAGCCCGGATCGGGCTTTGCCGACGTCCGTCATCGCGGGCGTGCGCATGTCGATGCACGCGGGCGAACGTCCGTCGCTGATCACGCAAGTGCGCGCCTTTCTACGTCCGCAACTCGCGGTGCCACTCGCGGTCCTGCTCATGATCGGCGGGGCCGGCGTGCTTCGCCACGACCATACGATGGCGACGCCTCCCCAGTTCTCCACGAACTACTACTTGCGCGAACACGTCGCTCAGACCATGAGCTCGCCTGCGAACGATCGCGCCTGGTCCGATTACGTCTTGACATCCGCCAATGCCGATGCGCAAGCACCGCGCTGATCTCACGCCCATAGGCCGCGAGCGGCCGGCACACGCGCGCCGTCTGAGCGCCGCCATCGTATCGATCGCCGCTCTTTCACTGTGCGCTTCGCCGGCGGCTTCATCGCCCGCAGGCAACGCGCTGTTGGCGCGCTCGGTCCTAGCCGACGACGCCACGTCCTACACCGGCACTCTGACCTCGGTGGTCTACACAAGCGACCGCGCTGAGTCGACGGTCGTGAACATCGACCATCTCGCGCCGTCACAGTGGCGCATTTGGTACGTCGCGCCGGCGGACGCGTACGGCCGGCTGATCATCAGCAACGAAACCGTCACCTATCAATACGAACCTAGCGCGAACAAAGTCTACGCAAATGATTGGTCTTCGAACGAGATCGCACTTGGCGACGCGCTCGATACGAGCCGCATCGAAAAGAATTACACGGTCGATGTGGGCGCGGCGACCAGCGTGGCGGGGCGCGCCGCGCACAATCTTGTGATGACGTCGAAACATACTGGGACGCTCGTCGAGCGCCTGTGGGTTGACGATCAGACGAGCCTGATCCTCAGACGGGAGATCTATCACGCCGACGGCACGATCGCGTCGAAGACGAGCTTCGACAACGTGCGGGCGGTCAAGTCGTTGCCGAAGGATCTTTTCGATCTTTCCATCCCTGCCGGCATGACGCTCGTGCCGGGCGCGACATATGCGACCAAATCCGCCACCGATGTGGCGGCCGCGGCGGCTCTTTCGTTCACTGTGGTGCGGCCAAAATTCTTGCCGGATGGCTTTCTATTGACCCACGAGTCGGTCGGCATGCACGATGCGGTGCAAACATTGCAGCTCGTCTACGACGACGGCTTGCGCGATTTCTCACTATTCGAGAACGCCACCGGCCGGCTCCCGAAGTTCGAAAACGGCTCGCCGCACGCGATCTCTGTCGGAGACAACGACGGCAAGTATGCGGAGGTCGGCAGTGAAACGATCCTCTCGTGGAATTCCAACGGCCTGAATCTCACGCTCGTCGGCGACCTGTCGGCCAAAGAACTTAGCGCCATCGGCGCAAGCCTAAAACCCTAACGTATTAGCGCAACTGTATTAGGGCAACTGTACTAGGGCAAGCATCGCTTGCCCCGTTTTTTCTACGCACGTACTAGGGCAAGCATCGCTTGCCCAATTGGGTGAGCGTTGCTCACCCTAGTACGGGTTACTTGCCCTCCTGCAGGTCGCTAGAACCACTTGAGCGTCTCGGTCACGATGTCGCGAAGGTGCGGTGAAGATGGAAGCGCCGACACCGGCACCTGCACCTCGCCGGACGCGCAGCCGAAATCGCGTGCGAGCGCTAACCCGCTCGCGGTCATATTCTCAATCGAGTATCCGCCTTCGAGCACGAAACACAACGACGCGCCGCACTCATCGGCCACCTGTCCGAACAGACCGCACAAAGAATCCACCGCTCGCCCCGCGACCGGCAGTCCCGCGATCGGATCGCCCATCAGAAAATCGAACCCGGCCGACACGATTATGGTCGCCGGCCGAAAGCTGCTCGCGATGACTGGCAAGAGCGTTGCCCACACCGCTATGAAATCATCGGTTATCGTGGTGAGCGGCACCGGCACGTCGACCACGAATCCGCCGTCGGCCACGCGCGACTCTGCGAATGCGCCCGTG
>DATCBN010000095.1 GCA_036511855.1 Candidatus Eremiobacteraceae bacterium
GTAACCGTCGGTGCAGTGATAGTTGCCCTCATAACCTTAGGCCTCGTTGCCTGGCAAATCCGCCTGGCGAAGAAGGCTCTGAAGGCCTCCACTGATGCACTCGACTTGGCCAAGGATGAACTTCGAGTAACCAGAGAGTCCAACGATCTAGTTCGCGAGGACTTGGAATTTTCTAGAAAGCAAAGCACCTACTTAAACCGTGCAGCGCGGCTTGTTGTTAGCGCACACGACCGCGATAACGATGTTAGCCACGTCACTCCACGTAACAGCGAACGAAAGGGCTCCTTCTACCAGACGCTCTTACTTACGAACGATGGTGACAAAACAGCACGAGATGCGACTATACTCCTCTGGATACCATCCGAGTTCGATCCTGTAGAGAACTATGACTATAAACACCCGGACCGCGTATTTGGTGAATATGGTTTTAAGTACATCGCAAATGTAGGAGATGAAAGCGGGAAGCGGTATTGGCACATGGCTTACGACGTGCCGTTTCCAATCTACCCCGGAGCCCCACCTCGGATAGTTAATAGGTTTACACTTTGGGCGGCCGTCCCTACGACTGACTTCATCCTTTGGCGCATCACATACGATGATGGAATAACGCCACCGCAGAAATTACCACCGGGGCGTCTCGGAGTAACGACGATCATTTCGCACCGACCTCCTGCCAGTCCGACAATCTAGTCTAAAGCCCAGTCTAGGCCTATGACCGCAACGTCTCCATCAAGATGATTGCGCCCGTTTTGTGCGTGATTCTGTGCGACGGGCGACACGGATTGATGATCCGACGTTGACCTCTTGTTTTCCACGCAAGTGGTGAGTCCGTACCACTTATCGTACCACTTAAGGGGCGTGGATCGGCGAGTAATGGAGAAGGCTGGCGAAATTTCGTCAATCTCGCCAACCCCCGTCTTTGTTGACCTTAGGCCGATTTTACAGCGTTCTGGTGGCAACGCCGGAATCGCCCTTTGGCGAATGGCATGCAAGAGGTCAACGGTTCGAGACCGTTATCCTCCACCATCTCAAACCTTCATCCCGCAAGCGATTGCGGGATTTTAGATTGCGCCTATCGGTTGCTGGATCTGTCTTGTTTGAAGACCAATGAATTTTGAGTGCGATTTGAACGACCCGATTTTGGGTCTATCGGTATGGCTTCCTAGGTTGCGTTCGTAATATCACGGCTGTGGGGACTTCAGAACACTCTTTGCGACAGTTGGTAGACGCGATTGTCGCCAACGACGGCGCGCTTTTTTCTAAACTGATTGGCGAGTCGTCAGCACTTGCGACTGCGAGTTTCCCCAAGGGAGCAACACGGCAGGAGCCGAGCCCCAGCCCTAGCTTTATCAAGGAAATTGGGCACTACATCTATGCCGGCGATACGGCGTTACATTTCGCCGCTGCCTCGTATCGGCACAAGATGGCGGACAAGTTAATAAGGGCGAGAGCCGACGTCCGTGCGAGGAACCGGCGTGGTGCTGAACCGCTTCATGCCGCCGCATTCGGAAGTCCCGGTTCGGCAAGGTGGGATCCGACAGCACAAGCGGCGACGATTGCGTGCCTTATTGAAGCCGGCGCAGATCCGAACGCCCAGAATATGGACGGCGCCACTCCACTGCACCGCGCCGTTCGAACGCGTTGTGCGGGCGCGGTACGTGCTCTTCTCGACCATGGGGCGAATCCAGCGATCCGGAACAAGAACGGTTCGACTGCCATGAATCTGGCCTTGCATACTACAGGACGCCCCGGGTCCGGCTCACCCGAGGCGAAAGTTCAGCAACAAGAGATTCTGCTGTTACTAAAAGCGTATAGAAAATAAGACCGGTCTTCAGGCTATCCGCCGGTTAGCACACGTGCGACTCGATCACGTGGCAGCTATGGCCGGCGGTCGAATTTTTGCGCCCATGATGAGCATCCAGAGCATGATCGCGATCTCTGCGAAAAACAGGGGCTGCGAATACGTGAAAACCGTGTCTTGGTATTGCGGTGCGAACAGTCCCGTCAAGCTGAGGATGGGCCAGGCGAAGCCTTCGGCGATCAGCCATATGCCCAGAAAGCGCGGCAGAAAGCCCGACCGAATCACGAGTATGCCGAACGGGAAGAGCCAGAGCCCAGCAAATATCAAGCTGACGACGTTTCCTTGGGAGTGTAGATGGATGAACAACATTGCGAGCGCGTCGAGCTGCGCCTTCGAGAACACGCCAAGGTAGTCGCTGCCGTTCACGAGCGTCAGCGCCGCGATCCAGTTGAGCGAGTTGAGAAAGTAAATGGGAGTCTGCATCAGCCCTCCCAAGACCACCAGCATTGCAGCGAGGTCCTGGTCGACGCTCTTGAACAGCCGGTAAAGCGCGAACACGAGGAAAAGAAAAACGGTTCCGCTCACCAGATCGCCGAGGATGCCCAGACGAAATACCGTCTCGTGAGCCAAGATGTGAGCGGCGGTCGCGGCGGCGTTATCGCTCACGATAATAGTGTTGGGAACGTATATGAGGCTAAACGGGCCAATAGCGATCAAAAGGAGATAGAGGACTCCCGCGATACGCGCAGCTTTATCGATTGGATGCAACCTTCTTTCTCCTCTGTGACTCCGCTATCGCCGCGAAGCCGCCTTTGTTTCAGTCGACGCGCGCAGCCCCGGTCTAGGGAGACATTCAAACGGAGTTCGGTTGCGCGCGTGGCGGAACCTAGCCCACGCCCGGTAAGTCATCGGCATTCAACCAGTTGACCGTAACGGGCGCCGATTCAGGTCGCTGGCGCACGGCCGCGGCCGCTACATGTCTTGCGCTCGGCCGATGTAAGAATAACGTCCAGCTCCCGATCGGCATTGGCTGATCGTTTTCGCCGAAACTTATGGTCGATCGTTCCGGCGCAGACGCAATCCCCTTTCCGATGCCCTTGAGATATGCTTCCTTCAATACCCATTGCTCGTAGAATCGTTCGTTTCGCCGATCCGTAGGTACACTCTCCAGAAATGATCGCGCCCGCACAGCCAGAAAATGCCGGGCCATTTGGTCGACGTCGACGATGCGTGACGTATCCTCCGCGTCCACCCCCACGTCGCCTGCGCGGGATACCAAGCAAACCACCAGGCCTGCGGTGTGCGCCAGATTAAATCGTAGGGATGTGAATTCGGCCGGTCTCGTGATCTTCGGCTTGCCGTACATGTTCCTGCCAAAACGCCAGTCGGACGGATCGACGCCGGTGTACCGCGACAGCGTCGCGCGACACAACGCTCTCGCCGCGATGTACTCGTGTCGCAACCGTTCCGTTTGAAGTTTTTCCCAGTGCGACCGTTCGTCGCCCGATAACCAGGAGGAGCATCCTTCCTGCAGTCCGCTGGGAGAGATCTCGTCTGGACGAAGTTGCCACGCAACTGCGGTGGCAAGCAGGTCATGCCATCCGGATCTCGCGCTGGGCGTCATACCTTTCCCATTCGCTAGAATTGAACACCACACATCGTGTATATTATTCTAGCTCTATCGCATACGAGATCATCGGCCTTTCGGCTCGTGCCTGCCATAGCGGAAAAGCGTATACTTTAATCCAACGCGCTCGCGCCTGACAATACCAGCCGGTTACAACGCGGCTTTATTCGTGTCGCCCGACCGACAGAGTGAGAATCGTGGACATAAATGACGGCCCTGCGCCGAAGGACCCAGGACGATCGCATCGATCGACGGGCGCTCCGTGATCGCTAATCGCGCCGATTCAATTCCAGCTCGGATCGCTCGCCGCGCGGCGGTCGCGCCCAACCACATCGCTGTTGTGGATGGAACATCTCAGCTGACCTATGGGGAGCTCGATCGTCAATCGAGTCTGTTGGCGGCACGACTGCAGGAAGCCGGCGCGGCGCAAGATCGTTGCATCGGACTGCTGCTCGAGCGCTCGGCCCAGTTCATCGTCTCCGCACTAGCAGTGATGAAAAGCGCAGCCGCTTACGTTCCGCTGGATCCGGCCGCCCCTACTGCTCGAATTGCAGCGATTCTCGCCGACGCTGGGGCGATGGCGCTGTTGACGAATTCGCGCAATATTCGGAGTGCTCCGGCGGGCTCATGGCAGGTGCTGGAAATCGAAAGCCTCGGCAACGCCGGCTCGACCGCTCTCAAAGAATTCGAATCCGATCCGGAGAGTCTGGCCTACGTGATCTACACGTCTGGCTCGACGGGACAGCCCAAAGGCGTCGAAATAACCCATGAAAATCTTGGAAACCTGATCGATTGGCACCGCTCGGCATTCAACGTCACTCCTTTCGACCGCGCCAGCCAAATCGCCAGCGTCGGATTTGACGCGGTCGTCTGGGAGATATGGCCGTATCTCACGTCAGGCGCCAGCGTGCATATCGCTGATGAAGTGACTCGGCGTTCGTCGGAGGCGATTCGCGACTGGATCGTCGCGGAAAAAATCACCATCGGGTTCATCCCGACCGCTCTTGCCGAGCAGCTGCTGCGGACAAGCTGGCCTGTCGAGACCGCTCTGCGCACGTTGCTGACCGGCGGCGATGCACTGCACGGCCGGCCCGTTGCAGGGCTGCCTTTTGTCGTGATAAACAACTACGGCCCGACGGAATGCACTGTGGTCGCGACCTCAGGGACTGTGTCGCTGGACGGGGATTCCAGCAGCCCGCCATCCATTGGACAGCCGATCGCGAACGCAATAGCCCTGATCCTCGACGACGCGTTGGAACCGGTCGCACCCGGTGAAGCCGGTGAACTCTGCCTCGGCGGCGCGCTCGTCGGCCGAGGTTACCGGAACCGCCCGGAGCTCACCGCGAGCCGATTCGTCACCTACAGTTCCGCATTTGGGGACCGTCAGCGCATCTATCGGACCGGCGATCGCGCTAGACTATTGGAGAACGGCGAAATCGCATTCATTGGCCGCATAGACGATCAGGTGAAGATCCGCGGTTTTCGCATCGAACTCGGTGAGATCGTGGCGTCCCTGAACAGCTTCGCCGGGATTGAAGCCAGTGCGGTTTCGGTGCGCGATATCGGCGACGGCGCGCCCACGCTAGTCGCCTATGTCGTTCCCGGCCGCGATACGGTTCTTACGAACTCCGCACTCCGTGAATTTCTCACCGCCCGCCTGCCCGACTACATGGTCCCAGCATTTTTTGTATCACTTCCCGAGCTGCCGACGCTGGCCAACGGAAAGTTTGATAAGTCTTCCCTCCCGGCGCCTAGCATAGAGAATCTATTGCCGGACAGGGCACCTTCGAGCGATCCCACCGATGGAAGCAACGCGTTGCAACATCGTATTTCAGCATTGGTCGCTTCCATGCTTGGCCGGCCGTCGATAGAACCTGAGGAGAACTTTTTCATGGTGGGCGGCCACTCCATGCTTGGTGCAGAGCTCGTCGCGCGGATTCGTGAAACGTTCGGAGTAAATCTTACGCTTCGCCAACTGTTCACGTCGCCTACCGTCGCCGCGCTGTCCGCCGAAGTCGCACAATTGACAAAGGCGGCACAGTAGGAACGAGATGTCCAACGAGTTGTCCACAGTCCCGCTGAGCCTCTACCACCTGCTTGATCCGGAGGTGCTGGCGAATCCATACCCGCTTTATCGCCGACTCCGCACTGAGGACCCCGTTTATTGGGACCCCTACCTCCACGCGTGGATCGTCACACGATATGCGGATGTCGTCACCGTCCTCACATCCTTTTCGGCAGACCGCGCACCCACGCCCGAGTTCTTCGAGGCATTGAACGCACCCGAAGTCAGCCCGATCGCCAAAGTGATGGGCAAGCAAATGCTATTCATGGATCCGCCGGCGCACGCTCGCCTGCGAAAACTGGCCGCACCGGCCTTCATGCCGGCGCGCGTGCAAGGTCTGCGCGATCACATCTGCGAGATAGCGACGAAGCTGATCGATGAAATCGTCGCGCGCGGTACAGGACGGATGGATCTGCTCGCCGATTTCGCGGAACCGCTTCCTGCCATCGTGTCGGCCGAGATGCTGGGCGTACCTTCGGAAGATCACGTGAGACTGAAGGATTGGTCCTCGACGTTTGCCGAGATGCTCGGAAACTTCCAGCACAACCCCGACCGGCTTGACGGTGTGCTGCGCGCGCTCGACAATCTTACGGCTTACTTCAACGACGCCATCGTCGAGCAGCGGAGTAGACCACGCGCTGGGTTGGTTCATACGCTGATGTCCAGCGAGGTGGACGGCGATCGCCTGACCGACGAGGAAGTCGTCGCAAACTCCATCGTCACCATGGTCGGAGGACAGGAAACCACCACCAACCTGATCGCAAACGGCATGCTTTCGCTGTTGCGCGATCCGGATCAATTGGCGCGCCTCCGCAGCGACGACCAGATCATGCCGGCCGCGGTCGAGGAACTGCTTCGGTATGAAAGCCCAAGTCAGCATACCGCGCGTCTGGCGCCGGACGACGTCGTGCTCGGTGGGAAGCGAATTTGCAAGCGCGATGCGGTGATCGCGGTGATGGCCGCCGCTAACCGGGACCCTGAGCGGTTTCCCGACCCGGATCGACTGGACTTCGATCGGCCGGACAACCGCCATCTCGCGTTTGGATGGGCGGCCCATTTCTGTTTCGGTGCGCCGCTAGCCCGGCTCGAAGCACGTATCGCCTTCGAAACGCTCCTCCGCCGGTTCCCCACCCTTCGGCTCACCGGCGAACAACTCGTCTGGCGTGAAAACCTGGGGTTGCGCGGGATGCGGTCCCTTCCGCTCTTGTACGAGACCTGCGCGTGAGCGCCGGCGTCGGCAAATCCCCATTCTCGAAACTTGAGACGTTATCGGCCCCACATATTCGCCCCGCACGATTTGAAGACTACGATGATATCGCGCACCTCGCGTCGGCGCATTCGCTAAAGACCTTACCGCAAGACGACTGGCGAAGCATGTGGCTCGATAACCCGCTTTGGCCGCGGCTCGGCAATGATTGGCAGATCGGGTGGGTTCTTGAGACCACGACGAGTGAGATCGTGGGCTCAGTATTAAACGTTCCGTCGCTCTACAGGTTTCGGGGACGAGAACTCATCTGCGGAAATGGCCGCTCCTGGGCCACCGCTTCGGAATACCGCGGCTATGCTCTTTGGCTAATGGAAGAATATTTCAATCAGCCGGGCGTCGATCTGTTCATCAATACCACCGTCGGCCCGATGGCAGCTCGATTGATCGATCGCCTCTCAGCCCGCATCCCGCAGGGTGATTGGGCGACGGGTTCGACGTGGGTGACCGGATACGTCGAGTTCGCACGACAAAGATTGCGGCTGCGACACGTACCGCTCGCCGATTTGTTGGCCTATCCCGCCGGTGGGGTACTCTGGTTGAAGCATGCGATCCGAAAGAAACCTCTTCCAAACTTTCCTCGCGCCGTGTTCGTCGAATCCGCGGAGTGCTTCGATTCTCGGTTCGATGCATTCTGGGACGAGCTCGTCCGTCAGAATCCGGATAAATTAATGGGAGAACGAAACTGCCGTGCGCTTTCGTGGCATTTTGCCATTCCCATGCGCACGAGTCGATTGTGGATTTTGACCGCATCTCGAAACCGCCAACTCCGCGCATATTGCATCCTCGTCCGCACGGGGGATGGCCGGCAAGTGGATTTTGTCGACTATCAGACCATCGAGCCAGATATCGATTTCCTTCCCGGGTTGCTTCACGCCGCGCTGAGACGATGTGCGAAAGAGGGCGTGTATATTTTGCGAAATCTCGGACGCGGCGTGCCCAAGATGCGAGTCCTCGACGATTGCGCGCCCTATCGCAACGAGCTCTCGAACTGGAGATTCTTCTACCGCGCAGCCGACCCGGATTTGGACGCGGAACTACGTGCCGCGCGCTTTTGGGACCCCTCGGTGTATGATGGAGACGCGAGCTTCAAGTAGATCCGAGTAACCAAAGGAAAACAATATGCTCATTCAACTAGTCCACTATACGTTCGCTCCCGAAGACGCGGACAAAGTCGAAACGATATTGCGAGAGTTGCGCGATGCCTCCCGCGAGGAAAAAGGCGTGACCACCTTCGACGTCGCTCGAAGCCAAGAGAAGCAGAACGTGTTCGTGCTGTGGGAAGCGTATCGCGATAGAGTGTCTCTGGATGCTCACATCGCGACGGAGCACTTCAAGCGGCTCGTGATAAATGGCGTGCGGCCGCTGGCGCAGGAACGGGTCGCAGAGATGCTCTTCCCGATCTGACCACACCCGCTAGAAGCGCAGCGAGAGGCAACTGAGCCCGCCATCCATTTTCTGGAACTCGGAAACGTCGATGAGCTCGAGGGTGTAACCGAGGCTACCGAGTGCGTGGGCGAGCCTAGGATACCCCGCGGGCACGAGCACTCGGTCGTTGATGCGAATGCAGTTCGACGCGTATGCCTCTTCGGGAACGACGGGCACGAGCCGGTATCGTCGAAATGCGGGGTGGCCCGATAGGTCGCCGCCGGCAACGATGGTGTCATCGCCGAGATATGCAAACCCGCTCTTGAAATGCAGCAGCGACTCTAACTCGCGGACGTCGATGATCGTCGATGTGCGGCCGTTGACCGAGAGCCAGCGAGCGAGTTGCTCGGCTCCGTCGGCGTTCGTCCGCTCCGAAAGTCCGATGAAGAAATGTCCGTCTGCGTCGCAGACGTCGCCGCCGTCGAGCGTTGCCGGCGCCGAGATTTCATCGACCGACAACCCGCATTGCGACAGGGCATCCCGAATGAGATCGACTTCGCCTCGTCGGCTTTGGGCGCCCGGCCTCGTGAGCATCGCCGCGGATCCCGTGACGACGGCGACGTCCTCCACAAACGTCGCGTCGGGAAAATCTCTCGACTCCGCGAGCTCAGTGACGCGCAGACCGGCGCGCGCCAACGCGTGCCGGTACGCCTCGTGTTGTTCGCATGCTTTGTTGAAATCGGGTGGGCCAAGGGCTCCCGAGGTTAAGCCGTTCGCGAAGGTGTCGGCCGGCGGGCGAACGATGGCGCGCGTGAACGTCGGCATGCGCGGCGCGTTCTCGCCGCTCCCTTGGCGCCCCTGTAGCTAGTATAAGTATTGCTTCATGCAATAGACGCTTCCGCCGGATTTGCGGAATTCGCCCGTATCCACCGCTCTCACAATGTAGCCAAGCGATTTCAGCATCGCGATCGTCTTTTGCGCTGCGCAGTCGATGACAATGGATCCGTCGGCACCCGTCGCGGCGTTCGCGGCCATGGAAAGCGCCTCGTCCAACTCGATTCGCAGCAGTCGCTTGAAGCGGTTCTGCAATTCGCCGAGTCCGCTCTGATCGAACGCTTCGGCGACGATCAACGCGGTATCTGAATCGACCGCACAAAGGGCGGTGTCGAGATGGTAAAAGCGCTCGTCGGCCAAGCGCAGAGGCACAATTTCCGCTTCAAAGACCCGCGCGAGGACCGGATGTGACGCGGCATCGGAGCGCCATCCGTAGCCTGCATACAGCACGTGTCGACCCGGGTGCCACACAGCGTCTCCTCCGCCTTCGAAACACACCGAGGGCGGGATGCTTGTGTCCACCGTATAGCCGAGTTCCGTGAGTCGCCCGACGATCGCCGGAACCTCGACCTGGCGCGACGGAAACCTCATGCGGCTCGCGACCGCCGCCCGGTCACCGCTGCGATTCAGGCCGGCCAGCGCCGGGTTCGCGGAAAACACCATATCCTCGGCGCCCGGCAGCGGCGCATATTCGTGCACCTGCAATCCTGTCGCCTCAAACGTTTGCCGAAGCGACAGCCACTGCTGCTTCGCTACTTCACGATCGACCAGAGACTCCATGGTCATGAACGGATTCTTGCGGTCGACGACATCGAAATATGTGGGCGGACAGACCAGGATTCCAGTTGGTGTATATTTGGGCGGCACTCGATCGGAATTCGGCTGCGCGCATATCGGGACCTAGTGCCGCGACTTCCGGCCTAGATTCCGTTCATCCGCCGCATGGTCGGGCCTACGTTGAGTTCCTCATAGTCGAGATGCTCGAGCAAGCGTTCACTCAGAACGCTCAGCGTGTCGCTGATGCTTCGCCGCACCGCGTCGCTATCGATCTTGGTGATGATGTCGGCGCCTTCTTCTACGGCGTCCAATAAATCGGATACCTTGCGATGGTCCTCCTCAAGTTTGTCAACCACCTGATTGAGGGCTGGATTCACCGCTCGCAGAGACGGGAAGAAGGCGGCGTCTTCGAGATTGTGGTGCGAGTGCACAAAGCGGCAGTAGCGCAGACACCCCACTTTGAGCTGCCACAATTTGCCGTCGCGTTTGAGGTTCCTAATTTCTGCGGAGATCTCGTGTGCCGGCATGCTTGTCGCGACGTCGGCCGCGAGCTGCCGCACAGTTGCAAGGTCTCGGCGTATCATACCGTGTATCGACAGGAGCTCTTGATAGAGCGCCTGCCCGATCTGGGTTTCCGGGTTCTCTTCGAAAGTGCCCACGCGCGATACCAATCGTCCCTTCCGCGACGCCGGGGACATTTAAGTATAGCGGATTTGTTTGGATTCCGCTATTGGACGACGATGCCGTTGGGCCGGTCGGTACTCGGATAAACCGATGGCGGGAAAGCGGGTGATCGCGATTGCGACGCCAAACACTGTTCCATGCGACGGCACGTAGTAAAGCTACGGACAGCGTTGGCATTTGCGACGTTTGCGAGCGTCGTCATAGTGCTCGCTGGCTCAAATGCGAGCGTTGCGCGCTTGCCATTTCCGAATCCATTCGGCAACGCGCAGGACGTCGCCGTTCGTGCAGCACTTTCGGAGTTTGGAAAAACAGTCGGCGATCAGGTGCCGATCGTCTTGTCGCCCTCCGACGCATTCCCCACCTCCGCGCTGCCCGGCGCGCCTTTTGTTCCGCGGGGCGCTCCCAATCTCACGGCGCCACTGCGCGCATCGACCGACGGAACGGTGGCGCTCCCGCCGGGAGATTACGCTTTCACCGTCGACGTCTTTTGCATGAAAGCGACCGCGGGTAGCCCGAGCGCCCATCGCTATCTCGTCGCACCGCTGCACGGGTCGGCAGCAGACATCTTTCGCGCGCTCAATTCGCGGGCTCCGTCGTACTCGCTCGACCATCACGCGCTACAGGTGTTGTCGTGGAACATTCAAGCGGGTCTTGCGTACGGCGCGATGCAGGCGCCGCAGCGCGCGATCGTCGACAAGGTCATTCCCGATTTTCGATCGCGTTTGAACGGCGACGTGTACACCCGCATCCAGGGGCAGTACGATCAAGTTGCATCAAAAGTGCCCGGCATGCCATCGTTCAACGATGCGTTAGGACGGATCGGCCCGGCCGGCCAGGCCGTTCTCGCGATGCAGACCTTGCGCCAAGAGATGGCGCAGCCGCCCCCCACGTTCGAGCAGCTCGCTCGAGAACTCATTCCTGAGATCCCGCTCGAGCCCGGCGGGTCGGCACCGACACCCTGGAGCCGCTATTCCGACCGCGTCTACGTTCGCTTTGTCACGAGCGGGAATTACGCCACACCCGGCACCTATCAAGTTCGTGTTCTTCCGGCGCAGCTTGTCAGCAGCACACAACTGATCGGACTTGGATCGCCCACCGCGCCTGCCAACGTTCCGTTTGCGAACATCGTGAACAATCCGGGGACGCCGTCGGTTCAACCGCTGACGCAGGCGCCTCAACCGGGGACTCCAGGGCACAATCCGTCACCGTCGCCCTCTCCCACGCCGACGGCGACGATCACGTCGCAAACAGTCGCGAAAGTTCCCGCCGACCGAACGCGGTTGACCGTAGGTGTCGGCGAACAAGTGAGGTTGACGTTTTCCGGCGGCAGTGCGAATTGGTCGATTTCGGGCGGCCAAGGGACCGTCACGCCCAGCGGCAAGACCAGCATCTACTCTGCAAGCATCATGCCTGCGACCGAGACCATCGTCGCCGTCGACACGGTGGATTCAGCGACGGCAACCATAACGTTCAACGTCATCGCGCCAAGTGGGCTGCTGTTCGAGCGCGTCCCCGGAACCACGCTTCATCACAAGCTGGGTTGGCCCGACATTGGGTTTTCCGCGAAGGTCTACTTACAGCCCGAAACGGTTTCGTTCGAATACATCGGCGTACGCGAAGATGAAGCCTTTTATGCGGCTACGGGCTACTACTCATGGGAGAACGGTCTGTCTCACGGCGCGGCCACGAGCGCCGAGGTTGTCTCATCTCTCGTCGCCGGAAAGGGATGGTTACTCGCGGAAAAAGATGATGTCTGGTCGGGCCGGCAACCCGCTACCCCGCCATTCGCGCCCGGTCACGAGACCGTGAACATCCCGTGGGAATACGATGCCGCCGCGGATGGAAACGCAGGTCCATTCCACGTTTTCGCGCACGTGACGCAAAACTGCGAGTTGGAAAACGACCATTCGACGATAACCGCGACGAAGGGCGCCGCAACCATTAAGCTGTTCGTTTCAAGCTCGGATTATTATTGACGCGCCATGACCGCGCAACATCAATGAGCATTCGACCACTTGGCCTCGATACGCCGCAAGGTCCCATCTGCGCGAATCGCGGCAAAACCCGCATCGAATCGCTTCAAGAGGTCCGCGTGCCTGCCACCGGTCGCCGCGAGACCTAATGACAACTGCGTGAACATCCTCGTCGGCACGGTGATCTTGTGTGCGAACGACTCTGCCACCACCCACGCACCTTCCTGGATGTTCAACGCCGCCGCATCGGCCTGACCCCGGACGACTTGATCGAGGCTCATCAAGTATTCGCTGGTCATGCTCGTCGATTTGTTCGTCGATACGACCTTTACGTTGGGAAAGTTCTGCTTAATGAAGCTCACGAACGGCCCGGCTTCGGGAGTGATGACGGTATTGCCTGACAATGCCGTAAGGCCGGAGGGTGTTGGTTTTGGCGCACGAACGAAAAGGCCGCCGCCAGTCACGAGAAACGCGCTCGTGAACACGTACCGCCCTGGGATGATCGGCGCCGGCGCGATTGCATCGGCTGTGCCATCCGTCAATGTCGTCCGAAGTTGCGCTGGCGACTCCGGCACGAACACGATGGCAATACCCTCGCGCGTGGCGGCGGCGCGAAGAATATCCGCCGCCAGCCCCACCGTCTTGCCGTCCTGAACATAGATGAATGGCGCCAACTGCGCCGGGTGCGCCACGCGCACAGTATCGGCTGCGGCAGGGACCGCCGCCGACAGCCAAAGGAACGCCACCGCTGTCACTACTCGGCCTGTCATTTCGCCATCGCCTCCAGAAGGATTGAGCCGTCAATCCGGACGCCCTTCATCTTCGTTTATAATTGCATAAGCCGCAAGTACGCACATAGTTGTGCAGTAGTATAGATAAGGATACCGGCGATGCGTCGATCCGTTCCACGAGCGAGACCCTATCCCAAATGTCCGGTCGAACAGACCCTCGATGTCGTCGGGGGACGCTGGAAGGCCATTTTGCTTTTCCACCTGCTGACCACGCCGGGCGGATGCTCACGCTGCAATTGCGCGAACTCGAACTAGACGGATGCATCGAGCGCAAAGTCTACCCGCAGGTGCCGCCAAAGGTTGAATATTCGATCACGCCGTTCGGGAGCACGCTTGAACCGGTCGTGAAGGCGCTGTGCTTCTGGGGAGTGGAGCATGCGGCCGATGTGCCTCATGCGATTGAAGAGCGCGCCGCGGTCTAGCCGCCGCGAGATCTCATGCGCACAGTGAAACGGCGTTCCGTATTTCACGCGCGAGATTTCGATTTGCGCGCGCGATGTTTAGAGAATATTACCTACTCTCGCATTTCTGTCGTCATATGAACATAATCTGAACAATCTACTTCGGCCTTAATTCCGTCTCGACGGCAGTTCGCGAAGTTATCCGCGGCATTTCGAGTCAACATTCTGTGCTGCACGGTCGCAAAACAAAACTTCGTTCGCGTCGCCCGTTCCCGAACATCTTGGTGCGAAATGCCCATATCGCGCCGAGGGGAATCTCCGGACTGCGCGAGAACGAAGGGTCCGACGTTCCCTGGTCACATCTGGGTCCGCGTGAATTGTCAGCGATGCCTCGTTTGAGGCTGTCGGGCATTTCCGTAAGCGTGCAAGAAAGGTTTGAGATGCGCGATAAGCTTCTGTTCCTCGCAATTTCGGCGCTCATCATGGCTGGTTGCAGTAGTCACCAAACGCTGCCGGCTAACAATGGTGCGAGCGCGACCTCGCAAGGTCACTCTGTCGGACATGACGTCCGGCAAACCGGCGAGAATCCTGTGCAATGGCGACGCTTCTTCTGGGGCTCAGTCTCGGCACCGTACTATCCGACAATCATCGCCGCGAGCGACGGCAACCTCTGGTTCGACGACTACTCCGGAACGCAGCTGATTCGCATGAACATGACGGGCAACGTCAAGCGCTTCCCGCTGGCTGCATTCAACCCCACGTCGTTCGTCCAGGGCCACGACGGTAAGTTCTACCTCGGCGACGCGAACATCGGCACCCTTGACATACTCACCACCACCGGCGTGGAAACGAAGATCACGATTCCGAGCGGCGACAAGATCGGCTACGACACCATGATCCTCGGACCCGACAACAACGTTTGGTTCACAGAGAACGCGCACGTCGGACGAGTCAATACGAGCGGCACCATTAAGGAATTCGTCTACTCCGATGCCAACACGGGCAACAACACCGGCGAAATAGCCGTTGGACCCGACGGCAATCTGTGGGCGACCGAGACTAACACCTCGAGCATCGACAAGATCATTCCCGCCACAGGCGCGATGACGAACTTCCCGATGGGCTGCAGCCCGAACGGCATCGTCACCTCGCACGGCAGTCTCTGGGTAGCCTGCACGAATCAAACCCTCAATCAAGTGACGACCGCGGGCGCCGTGACGCCATTCTTCAACGGGTTCAACTTCGCGAGCTCCGGCAAGTTCCTTACCGTCGGTCCGGACGGAAATCCGTGGTTCGGCACTGGCAACGGAAACGAGATCGGCGAGTTCGATCCGACGACAAACCAGATGTCGTACTACTATCCGCCGAACAACTACGGCACGAGCAACGGTCTGACGACCGGACCCGACGGCAACGTTTGGTCGGTCGACTCGACCTCGCGCACCGTCAACATCTACATTCTCAACACCATCAGCGTGGCTCCGGCATCGATCTCGTTCACAGGCAACGGCCAGACCAAGACGATCGTAGTCACAGAGCCCGGAACAACCTCATGGACAGCGACCACCAACAAGTCGTCGGTCGCAACGGTGGTCCAAGCCTCACCGGCGTCCAATTTCACCGTAACCTCTGTTGGCTCGGGCTCGTGTAAGATCATTGTTACCGACGCCAAGGGCAACAGTTTCGCAGTGCACGTGACGGTGCAGTAGGAGAGATGAACATGCGTAAATATCTAATCTGCATCGCCGCTTCGTGTTTCGTGCTCGCCGGTTGCAGCGGCCACCAGGCGGCCCCGGCGCCGGGCGCCGGCAACACGCAGTCGGGCCACGCGTTCAAACCCGACGTGGTGCAAAACGGAAACTCGCCCATATTCTGGACCCAATTCCCGTGGGGCGACACGAATGTCGCGAACCAGGTCAACGGAATCGTCACGGGTTCCGACAAGAATGTTTGGTACACAGACTACAACGGCCATGCGCTCATAAAAATGCAAATGACCGGACACGCGACATTGTTTCCCCTCACGTTCGGCACCAACACCAACTTCTATCCCGGCAACCTGACGGTCGGAAAGGATGGCAAATTCTACATCGGCGCGTACGGCAATCCAGGATTCCTCGGCGTTGCGACGACTTCCGGAAGCTTCTCAGTGAAAACGATACCGAGCGGCGACTTGAGCGCAGCCGGAAGACTGACGCTTGGTCCTGACGGCAACGTCTGGTTCACAGAGCAAGCCCACATTGCCAAGATCACGACCAGCGGAACGATAACCGAGTTCGCATATGCGGACGGAAACGTATCGAACACATACGGAGCCATCGCCACCGGTTCCGACGGCGATCTCTGGGTGACTGAATACAACGACAACGTGATCGACGACGTCGACCCCTCGGACGGCAGCATGACGCAATATCCCTTGCCCTGCGCGCCCATCGGTCTCGTCTCGGCTAAGGACGGCAATCTGTGGGCCCCGTGCAACAACAACTTATTGATTCGAATCACGACGAGCGGCACGGTCACTTCGGTGCAAAATTTCTTCGGCACCGACGGATACCCCGGCGGCTTTACGCTGGGTCCTGACGGGAACCCGTGGTACACGACATCCAACCACAACATGATCGCCACGTTCAACATCGCGAAGAATCAGCTCAACGTCTTCTTCCCGCCCACTGCACAAGGTAACAGTTATGCATTGACCGCGGGACCGGACGGAAACATGTGGGCGAACGACAGCCTCGGCAAAACCGACATCTACATCATCAACCCGCTGGGCGTGTCGCCGTCGTCCGTCACGTTCCACGTCGGCAACACTCAGAATCTGACCGTCACGGAAAAAGGCACAACGGCCTGGACTGCGACGAGCTCGAATCCGGGCGTGGCCAGCGTAGCCCAGGGAAGCCCGTCCAACAAGTTCGTGCTAACCGCGAACGGTCTCGGAAACACCACGGTCACGATCAAAGACGCGATCGGCAATTCATTTGCCGTGAAGGTCAAAGTCGACTGACCAACACCGACCGACGCACGAAACGGCCGAGCGATGCTCGGCCGTTTCTTTTACCGGTGGATTGTCGGCAATTGGCTCGGCGGTGTGATCCGTGCGGCGGCGATCACGGTATCTGCGGCGCCGTAATAGACGTCTAGACGTCCGTCCGTGCGCAGATCGGTGGCAGTTGGAAACACGACGTCGGCAACGATCCCATTCCGCTCGTAGTCGGTCTGAGGCTCGATAATCGGCGTTGGCGTGCGGTAGAGAACTTGCGACGGCCGGTCGAAATCGAGGATGGCCGCGCCCACGCTATAATTCGAGCGGCCTTGCGCGAACGAGACCGCGTGATAGAGCAAGAGCCATCCGTATGAAAGCCGTACGGGCGGCGCACCCGTGCCCACTTTGCTCGATTCCCACGACTGTTCGGGCGCCATGACCCGTTCGTGCCTACGGACTGAAGCCAACGTCGCGATGTCTGCCTGGACCGCTTCGACGGCGACGTATGAAATCCAGATATGTTCGAGCGTCTCCTCGCCGCTCGGCGGCCTTGTCACGTCGGGGCCTTGCGAATCGATGCGCACACGCGTAGTCGGCCGGTGCAATATCCCAAGCGACGGCACTCCTTGCGGATCCAAGACCACTTCCGGGAGAAACGCAGCATCTTTGTTTCCACATTCGTTGAGATCGGGGCCGGTCGCTAGCGCCTCATATCGCAACGGACCCAGGCGCTGCCACGCTACCAAGTCCTCGGAAATCGCCACCGCTATCCGCGGTTCGTGAGGGACATACGCCGTATACGTCATGACGTAACGTTTCAGAACCTGTATATAGACGACCCGCGGATCTTCGCAGCCGCCGCCGTTCGGGCCGACTTCGTACGGCTCGGATGGTTCCAGCGCCATTTCGAGGCCCTCGACACCTACCGGCGTGTCGCCCTCGAAGCGCATGCGCGCACGCGCAATCCGGGAAAAATTCCCTTCCGCGACAAGGCGCGGAAAAAGGTGCATGACGCCATCTGTGGAGCGAACGCCGCCGGGGTTGAGCACGCCCCAAGCTTCGCGCTGATCGTTCGGATTCGGCCGCATGATCACGCCAAGCCGCTCGACCGCAAAATCGTTCGTCATTGAGTCTGAGCCGCGCCTCCCAAGCAGGCGATGATCGCCTCGATCACGCGTTTCGTCTCGTCCGGATCCCTCACTTGGATGCAGACCGCGCCGGTCTCTCGAGCCGGATAGTCGTTGCCGCCTGGGAACAGAGCGTCGCCGACATAGATCATGTCTTGAATAGGGATGCCGAGAATGTCGCGCAGTTTTCTGATCCCGTAGGCTTTGTCGATCCCTGGAAGTGTGACGTCGATCGAGGTCGTGCCGCCGAGGCGAACCGAAAATTCAGGAAGGAGGACATCCAGAATCGCTTTTATCTTCTGACGCTTTGAAAAATCGGGATCCCACTTTTTCTTCTCGTCCAATGGAGCCTGCTGGCCCAACGCCGAATACGTGATCTGGCTTTCCCGGTCTTCGATCACGTCTCCCCAAGTCTGTTGCACTTGAAATCCTGCCGAAGCGACCGCCTCGTTCAAGGCGGCGGTGATCTTCTGCTTTTGAGCGTCGGTAAGATCTTCAGAATAAAGCTTTTGCCACCCGTCTTTATACTGCAAGAATCGTGTTCCGCAAGTCGGCAGCAAAGACAAATCGCCAAGATGGGAACTCGCCGGAAAATGGGCGAGAAGTTGGCTTTCAAATTGGGGAAGATCGCCGCCGGAGATGACCGCGACTTTCACCGTTCCGAGAAGCGCGGTGAGAAGAGTTGCCATTTCCGCGTCGATCGCAGCTTTGCTTTCCGCAATGGTCCCGTCCAGGTCGAAAACAATGAGTTGTTTCATCCGCGCTGGGCTTCTCCGCCACGCGGGCTTCTGCTTTTTACATCGGCAAATCCCGTAGGAACACGTCGTCTATGTGAAAAAAGTGCCGAGAACTTCTGGGCTCGCCGCGGAGGTTTCTTCATGGTCTTTCAGATCTACAGCGACCGCAAAGTTTTGGCCTCGGCTCTCCACTTTCAATTGGCGGCCATCGACTTCACCGTCTTCCAAGATTCGAGCAAGCACCTTCCCGTTGGGCTTTCCCTGGCGATCGATGTGCGAGTGGCCGGCGCAGTGGCCACGCAACCCTTCAAGCAGCCGCTGGCGGACGGAGACATCACGCTCAATTTCGTCGTGCCGGGCGCGGGCACGTTGCGCGGTTCGCTTCAATCGGTGCAACCTGCGAATGTCGACGGCAAAACCGCGGGGGTGTCCTGGGCCACCGCTTCGGCGGTGAGCTTTGCCGTCACCGCGATCGGCGGCAAGGTCTCCATCGACATTGCTCACACGACAATCGTCGCGCCGCTTCACTTGGCGCAAGGTTGAATCAATCGCGACGGAAGAGGAGGATCAGGCATGTCGCACGTCATCACGATTCCGATCAACGAGAATGGAATCATATTCGACTCAGACATGAACACGGTGGTGCAAGAGGCGATCGCCATCCATCCGTTCGGTTTTCAAGACGTCTTCGTGTACTCCCACGGCTGGTCAAACGATGCCAACCGGGCTCTTGACGAATACAACCGCTTCAGCGTCGATCTCGCGAAGCAACTCCTCATCCTCGGCGCGGCGCAGCCGCCGGTTTTCAAACAGCCTCCGAGAGCTTCGCTGAGCGTTGGCATCCACTGGCCATCGGAGATCACCGAAGACGCGAACAGCCCGCTTAACGCATTGCAGCTCTTCACGTTTTACACGATGGAGCACCGCGCCGATTCGGTCGGCAAGAACGCCGTGTATTCCATGCTTCGATTGATGCTGCAAGCCCGTGCGGGCTCGGGCTCGCCGCTTCGCATCGCCCTTCTCGGCCACAGCTTCGGCTGCAAGGTGGTGTGTGCCGCACTTCAAGACCTGCAGACGGACATCGCCAACAACACGATTGCGGTCGAACCCGGCACGTCGTTCAACGCAGTCCTATTGGAGCCGGCCACGGATAACGACAATCTCGAACCTGGGGACATCTACGGCGATGTATGCCAGTTGGCTAACCTGAGAGTATTGATGTCCAAATCGTCGCAAGACGTGGCCCTCACGAAGTGGTTTGTGGACGCCGGCCGGTTGGCGAACCTGTTCAAAGCGCCGCGGCAGGCGCTTGGCGCGGCAGGTCCGACGCCGGCGACCGTTCAGGCATTTGGGGGCGCCTCGAACCTGTCCGTCGATCAGGGCTTCACCACGACCGACGCGATCGGGCTTCCGAATAGATTGATCGTGGCCGACTTATCGCCCGTGCACACCGCGCGAAAAGCCCAGAACCTCTACGATGGCGGATTCGCCGGCAGTCATTCCGATATCAATTTCGCCGAGATCTACTTCATGATCGCCGGATTCCTATTCGGATGACATGCGTCGCGTGAGTTCACGGATCGATGGTCGCCGCTGGCAATCGTATAGATGGGAAGTAAGAGCGCACCGTAACCCGGTCATCGCAGCGGACCGACGGTTGTGGCCCACCAGAGCTGATATTTCCAATCGGGTCCGACACCGGGGACCATCTGGTCCTCGGTGTTGAAGATAAGCCCGGTCGCGTTTCGCTCGTTCACTTGGCGAACCGCCAGCCACTCCAAGTCCAC
>DATCBN010000096.1 GCA_036511855.1 Candidatus Eremiobacteraceae bacterium
GCGCCGAGATTTGCTACAAAGCGTCTGTGTCAATTTAGTGTCATGCCGCATATAGTCAGTCCAATGGTGCAGCTGTCACTCAGAAGCCGGTCAATCGCGGGACATGAGTAGATCACCGTGACGAGTTAATGTTTACCGATATCTAAAGAGATGGTAAGGGACAAATCGCAAGCCCTGTCTAGACACGGCATTGCCGTCCTCTTAGTGCTTGCGATTGTCGGCGTGCTCGCGCGCTCGTGGATCGCCTACCAAACCACAACGACGGCTGTCCGTCAAGCAGAAGCGGCGTATGAAGCTCGCCGCCAAGTCCTTACCGTTCTAACGGATCTTCTCGATCAGGAGACCGGCATGCGCGGTTATATGAGCACAAAACAGCGCTCATACCTCGCTCCATTCACCGCAGCAAGCGGACGGATAGAAGCCGATTTTGCTCTGGCTTTCAAATCGTCAGAAACGGCCAATGCGCAGAGCATCGAGCCGACGCTTCTCGACGCCGAATCCAATTACAAGCAATGGCTCGGACACGTCGCGGCGCCGCTCGTGGCTGGATCGAGCATTCGCGATGCTGCCGGCTTGCAATCCCAAGGCAAATCCCTCATGGATCGCATGCGCTCCGATATCGCTCATGCCCTAGACGTCCTTGATGACAAGTCGGCTTCGTATTCCAGACATACCCAAGAACAACTCAGGTTCGGCGCGATTGTCAGCGTTCTCATCGGATTGGCGCTTTGCTCGGCTATCGCGTTCATGTTAGGGATTCAGCGCCGGATCGAAGGCGAACGCGACCGCTTCGTCAACAGCGCTCAGGATATGTTCGTCGTGGCCGGCATGAATGGCCATTTCTTGGATGTGAATCCCGCCACTGAGCGCATATTGGGCCGGACGCGCGCAGAGCTCCTGAAAAAACCGTTCATATCGTTCGTCCATCCCGATGACGTGGCGCGCACGATCGAAGCGGTGAAGAGTCTGAGCACCGGCCAGTCGCTCGTGGGCTTTCGAAATAGATATCAAGCTGCGGATGGAACGTATCGTTGGATGTGCTGGAACTCTGTTCCAGACGTTCGACGGCGAATCACCTATGCTAGCGGTCGCGACGAGACGGATCGTGTGGCGTTTGAGATGGAGCGCGACCAGCTAGCCTACAACGATCTGGTCACGGGCTTGCCGAATCGGGCATCATTCCTCACAAGAACCTCGCGCGCGTTGGCTGCCGCACATGCGGCACAGACGGAACTCGCCGTCATCTTGTTCGATCTGGATGGGTTCAAGGCCGTGAACGACGCGTACGGGCACTCCGCCGGCGATGCGGTGCTGCGCGAGCTGGCGCAGCGGGTCCGATCCGTGCTTCGCGAGGCCGATCTCGTCGCACGGATCGGCGGCGATGAATTCACCATTCTGTTGCAGGCGCACGTGGGATCGCTCGACGTCGACATCGCCGTCCGCAAGATCGAAAGCACCTTTTGCGAGCCGCTCCGCGTTCTTGGCCACGAGATGCAAGTAAATGCCAGCATCGGCGTCGCTCGATATCCGCAAGACGGGGATACGACCGAAGCCTTGCTCGCGCGTGCGGATGAAGCCATGTATCGGGCCAAACGGTTGGCCGGCCACGCCTTGCCCTGAACTACAGCCAAAAACCCGGGGTCAGACAGGCTGGTCTTGAAGCGTTCGAATCCGTTCGACGACGTCGAAATGTATCGGAGCGGCGGCGCTCAACTTCTCATAACAAGCGAGAGCGGCGCGAACGTCGCTCCTTCGCTCGTGCAGCAACCCGAGCTGCAGCAGCGCTTCATCGTATTCCCACTTCTGGTAGCCCCGTCCGCCTAGTGCCTCCGTCAAGGCATGCACCGCATCGTCGGGATGATCGGTCTGTTCCAACCGGAGCGCTTCGATGATCTTTGCGAGCAACCGCCCCCCGCGATCTCGCGAAAGCAACTGCGCCACGCGCGTCGACCGCTCCAGCAGATCCATCTTTAGATACGCCAGCGCGGCGAGATAGCGGACGACGGGAGGTGAGATCTTCGGCATCGCCGCCTGTTCGTAATACACGACTGCCGCTTTGATGTCGCCGACGGCTTGCAGCACTTCGGCAAAGATCAAGCGGTGCGCGACCGGGGTGGGACTCCCGACCGTGTGCGCCCATGTCTGACGAAGCACGGCTTCGCCCGCGCCGGAGCGCAGGGCGTTGCTTAACCGATCTGCTTCCTCGTGCGGTATCAGCCGCTCGTTCGCGAGCAATGCGACGGCCCTGAGCGCATCGGCGAATTGTCCGTCGACCTGGCGTGATTGCGTCGTCTTCGGTGGCTCGG
Source organism: Candidatus Eremiobacteraceae bacterium (assembly GCA_036511855.1). NCBI lineage: Bacteria > Bacillati > Vulcanimicrobiota > Vulcanimicrobiia > Candidatus Eremiobacterales > Candidatus Eremiobacteraceae > Candidatus Eremiobacteraceae bacterium. The sequence continues at coordinate 2,307 of DATCBN010000096.1, forward strand.
TTTTTGCCGGTATCGCATTCGCTGGACTGGCTTCGGCGTGTGCATTGCCCACCAGTTTGCCCACCGCGGCGACACGGGCGGCCAGCACGGCCCCCTGGCGGTCTTGCTCCGCCATCAATCCATCCAAGGCGTTCATCGCCTGCACGGCCTCGTCTGTTTTCGCGTGAAGCGTGGCACCGAGCGTTTCGAGTGTCTTGCACGCGGCGTCGGTCTCACGCTTTCGGCCGATGGCGATATCGAGCGCGGCGCGCGTTTCTTCGAGATGACCGTGGGTCTCGTCGGCGACCGCCTTCACGGATACCGTCGTTCCCTCAACGGTGGAGAGATTGTGCTCGAGCGCGTCTGCGTGACTGCGTGCCTGAGCGATGTTCGCGCGAAGTTGTTCGAGGGTGCCCTCCACGGAACCGGCTTCTGTTTTCGCTTTGGCGACGCTCACCTCGACGATCTCGACTTGTGACTTCGCGCCGTCGAGCGTGACGCCGATCGCGGCCGCTTGTTGTTCGGTTGCTACTCGAAGTTCGTCGACGAGCGCGGCCAACGAGCTCAGTTCTTCGACCGCGCGCTTGCGCTTTTCCGCGGCCTCACTCAGCGCTGCATCTTCTTCCGCCTTTGCCCTCTTTGTCACGTCAAGTGTACGCTGCAGGTCGAGCACGGAATCGCGAAGCGACGTGCTTCTCGCCTTGAGCGACTCGATCATCGACTGAGCTTGGGTCAATTCATCCTCGACGAGAGCACGCCGGCGATCGGTTTCTGCGACGCTTTTCGTTACGCTCTCAAGATCGACGGGCGATTCGGGTCGATGATTATCCACGGGGCACCTCTGGAGCTTATGTGGTGGGGAAAAGCAAACTGCGTGAGCGATTGAATGCGAACATCAATTCGTCGAGCAAACGTTCGCGCGCGAAAGCTCGCGCGCCTTGCGACTTATTACTCGGGGGCCCGCTCGCTTTGGTCGGAGGGCGGGCAAGCGATGCGGAAGCGAGATTTCATCGCGTTTTCGCACTGGACTATCCGGGTCCCTACAATTGAACGCCGATTTCCAGCATCGTGCGGAACTGATCGCGCTGCGCGCCGTGATCGCCAAATGCAAGGCCAGGTGCCGGGCTCGTGACCCGCACGCTGGAAAAATCTACGCGTGCAAAAGTGTGGCCGTTGGTCCAACTGGGTGTTAACGTATACGTATTCACGCCGCTCCCGGGTCCGTAGCCGATGAGATCCGCATTGCCGCTCGGGTCGCCGACCGTGCTGGAATTGTGCAGCGTTTCGTAGCGTACCGCGGTGCTGAAATGGCTGCTGAAAGTCCAGTTCGCCAGGAATGCTCCGCCGAACGCGCTTTCGGGTCCCGCGTAGCCTAGCCCGGCAGCAGCGGGCGAGCGCGCGTACAAGATGTATGGCGCGATCTGAAGCTTGCCGCGCGTGCGCGAGAAGACGACGTTCAGCAATTCTTTGTTCGCGATGGATGCCGTCGGATTCCCCGGTGTCGTGCTATTCGGAATGACGGCGACGAACAGCAGCGAGTCCGTAGAGTCCGGCGCAAATGTCAACGCGCCTTCGGCCGCGCCGAACTTGCCGGAATAGAAACCATCATCAACGCCGAGCGTGGCGGTGAGCTTGCCGGTTGTGAACGACGCACGAACTCCTCGAGTGACGGCGTTCTCCACGTTCCAGACGGCGCCGCGCTGAACATTCCAGTTCAGATACGTGTATGTGGATTCCGCGCCGGTCAGTGTCGCGAGCACGCCCGCGCTCACATTGAAGTTGGCGTTCGGCACGTATTCGACGTAGGCGAGCGGCAACGGCCCGAAGAGATCGGTATTGGCCCCCGATTGGATCGTCTTATTGCCTGCGATCCCCACGACGGGAATGCTGTACGCTCCACCTTGAAGCGCCCACTGAAAAGTACCCTGCGGCTTGGAAAGCAAGACGAAGGCATTGCTCAGATTGGACCGAGCTGCATGATCGGCGCCGTCAGAAGAATCGAAGCTGCCTGTCGCGTTGACGCCGCTCGTCAGCGCAAGCGATTCGCTCAACACCACGTGCAGAACGACCGGCGGCGTTGGCGTCGCAGCCGGCGACGGAGCCGCTGCGGGCGCAGGCTGTGCGGGATCTGCGTTGGCGGCAAGTCCGCCGAGCGCGATCGATATCACAGCGATAAACGCGACTGAGAACATTCGAAAGCCGGGCAGTTTCATTTTTGTCCGTCCAAAGCTAGGTTCAATTGCATGACGTTCACGTGCGGCTCCCCCAAGAATCCAAATGTACGCGGCATGATGTGCAGCGTAACTACTGCGTCCACCGCCTCAACGGTCAAGTGGCGCGCCTTCGCCACTCGCGGAGACTGATAGAACGCGGCTTCGGGGCTGATGTCCGGGTCGATGCCGCTGCCGCTGCTTGTCACGAGATCCATCGGGACCGGCATCGTCGCGTCGGGGTTTTCTTTCGTCAACGTCTTGATCGTAGCCGCAGTGGCGTCGATCAACTTCTTCGACGTGGGGCCGAGGTTAGTGCCGCTCGTCGACGTCGGATCGTATCCGCTGCCTGCGGCGGAGGGGCGCCCATGAAAGTACTGCGGCCTGGTCCACAGTTGGCCAATGATATCCGATCCGATGGCTTGACCGTTGCGGTACACGATCGAGCCCTTCGCCTGCGCCGGGAAGAGGAGTTCCGACACACCTGTCATTGCTAGCGGATACAGGATGCCCAGCAAGATCACGGTGACGGCCGTATAGGCTGCGGCGTGGCCGAGATGGCGAATCGTGTCGTCCTTAATTGTCTGCAGTTTCATAACGATTTTTCCCAACGCCTCACGTGAGATGGAACGCGGCGAGTAGTAGGTCGATAAGCTTGATACCTACGAACGGCACTATGATGCCGCCAATGCCGTAAACGAGCACGTTTGTGCGCAGCACCGCGTCGGCGCCCCTCGGGCGATATACCACACCTCGCAGTGCCAGCGGTATCAGCGCCACGATGATGAGCGCATTGAAGATCACAGCAGCGAGTATCGCGCTCTGCGGAGTCGTGAGACGCATGATGTTCAACGCATTCATCGCAGGATACGCGACTGCGAACATCGCCGGCAATATCGCGAAGTACTTCGCCACGTCGTTGGCGATCGAGAATGTCGTTAGCGCGCCGCGCGTCATCAAAAGCTGTTTGCCGATCTCGACGACTTCGATGAGCTTGGTCGGATCCGAATCGAGATCTACCATGTTTGCGGCTTCTTTGGCGGCTTGCGTGCCCGTATTCATAGCCACGCCGACATCGGCCTGCGCGAGCGCCGGCGCGTCATTCGTACCGTCACCGGTCATCGCAACCAGTCGCCCGGATTCTTGCTCGCGCTTGATCAGCGCCATCTTGGTCTCGGGCGTGGCCTCTGCGAGAAAATCATCCACGCCAGCCTCGCGCGCGATCGTCGCCGCGGTCAGCGGGTTGTCGCCCGTGATCATTATCGTGCGGATGCCCATAGCGCGCAACCGAGTGAAGCGCTCGGCCATGTTCGGCTTGAGGATGTCCTTGAGATGGATAACTCCAAGGATCCGCTGGTCGTCGGCGAGCAACAGCGGCGTGCCGCCCGACCGGGCGACGCGTTCCACTTCGTCCGCGAGGACGACGGTGCTCTCGCCCGTCCGCTCCCGTACCCAGGCCCGGACAGCGTCCGGCGCGCCTTTGCGGATCGCACCGCCGCCAGGCAAATCGAGCCCACTCAAGCGTGTATATGCGCTGAACGGAACAAACGTCGAGCCTTCCGGAACGAGCGACTGCACATCGACATCCGCCGCGCTGGCCGCCTGGCCATCTTCAGGTCGAGGACCAGCCAGAGTCACGATTGACCGGCCTTCGGGCGTCTCGTCCGGGATCGATGACATCAACGCCGCGCGCGCCGCGACTATATCTGTAACACCGGGCGCGCAGATGATCTCGGTCGCACGCCGGTTGCCGAGCGTGATAGTCCCGGTCTTATCAAGCAACAAAGTGTCCACGTCGCCGGCCGCCTCCACCGCGCGGCCGCTCATCGCCAGAACATTTCGTTGGAGCACGCGATCCATGCCCGCGATGCCGATGGCGGAGAGAAGGCCGCCGATCGTCGTCGGGATGAGGCAGACGAGGAGCGCGATTAGAACCGTAACCGACTGAGCAGTACCCGCGTAAAGCGAAAACGGTGATAGTGTCGCCACCGCGATCAAGAAAATTATCGTAAGACCGGAAAGCAGAATAGAAAGAGCGATCTCGTTCGGCGTCTTCTGGCGCGACGCGCCCTCGACGAGAGCAATCATTCGGTCCAAGAAGGTTTCACCCGGATTCGAGGTCACCCGCACGACGATGCGGTCCGAGAGGACGCGCGTCCCGCCGGTCACGGCGCTGCGATCTCCGCCACCCTCTCGGATCACCGGAGCGGATTCTCCGGTGATCGCCGACTCGTCGACGGACGCTGCGCCCTCGATCACGTCGCCGTCCGCCGCGATCAATTCACCGGCGATGACGGCGAAGATGTCGTCTTTTCGAAGCGATGTCGCTGGCACCGACTCTTCGCGTCCCGCGACCACGCGCCGCGCCATCGTATCAGTCTTCGTGCGGCGCAAAAATTCGGCTTGGGCTTTGCCGCGGCCCTCGGCCACGGCCTCAGCGAAATTTGCGAATAATACCGTGAACCAGAGCCAGATCGAGATCGCGAAATCAAAACCCGCTGGACCGTGTGAACGTAGGGCCCGAAGAAAAAAACCGAGCGTGACCAGCGCGCCGATCTCGCAGATGAACATGACGGGATTGCGCGCCTGCCAGCGCGGGTCGAGTTTAGCAAAAGAATCCCGGACTGCTCGAATGATAATGGTCTGGTCGAAGAGCGCGCGGGCTCTCGGGCGGCGATCGATTCGGCGTTGCGTAATCATGACAACTATTGAACCTGTCCTAGAATCATTCGGAGCTGTTCAACGATCGGCCCGAGCGCATCGGCCGGGAAGAACGTGAGCGCGCCTACGATGATGATGACGCCGATGAGCAAGCCGACGAAGATCGGCGAATAGGTCGTGAATGTGCCGATCGTTTCCGGCGCTCGCGGCTGGCCGGCGAGCGAACCGGCAAGCATCAATGCCGGGATCAGGAAGAGGAAGCGGCCGCACAACATGACGATGCCCATAAACACGTTGAAGTACATATTCGGACCAAGACCAGCGAAGGCGCTGCCGTTGTTTTCGGTGGTTGAGGCGAATCCATAGAGCAGTTCGGAGAATCCATGAACGCCGTTGTTGCCAAGTGTGGCAGTTCCGGCGGGCACGAGCACCGAAATTGCGACCGGAATGAGCGCGAAGATCGGCAGAACAAGCGCACCGAGAATCGCGAGCTGCACTTGGCGCCGGTCGATTTTCTTGCCCAAGTATTCCGGCGTTCGTCCGACCATGAGTCCCGCGATGAACACCGTCAAAACCACGAACAAGACCATGCCGTACAGCCCGGTTCCGACGCCGCCGAAAACCACTTCGCCAAGTTGAAGATCGGCGAGTGGCACGAGTCCGCCGAGGGGCGTGAACGAGTCGTGCATAGCATTGACGGCGCCGCACGACGTATCCGTGGTGACGGTGGCGAAGAGCGCCGAGGCGCCGACGCCGAATCGGCATTCCTTCCCCTCCATGTTGCCGCCCGCTGTGCCCAGCGCGTGTACGATCGGATTGCCTGCGGATTCTGCCGCGTAGGCGACGGAGAATCCGGCGAAAAAGAGTATCGACATCGCGGCGAAAAGGGCCCAGCCCTGTCTCGTGTCTTTGGCGTGGCGGCCGTACGTGTACGTCAGGCCGGCTCCGATCAGGAATATGAGCAGCATTTCAAAGAGGTTCGTCAACGGCGTCGGATTCTCATTAGGCGACGCAGAGTTGGCGTTCACGAAGCCGCCGCCGTTAGTACCAAGCTCCTTGATGACTTCTTGCGATGCCATCGGGCCACCGGTGATTGCCTGTTTGAATCCTTCGATCGATACAACATTTTGGTACGCGTGGAAGTTTTGGGGAACGCCCTGCCAACAAAGCCACAATCCGCCGACAACACTTATCGGAAGCAGCACGTACAAGAGCGCGCGGGTCATGTCAGCCCAGAAGTTGCCGACGGTTTTACGATCAGTTCGACACACTCCACGGATCACGGCTATCGCGATCGCGATGCCTGCTCCGGCCGAGACGAAATTGTGCCAGGCGAGACCCGCCATCTGCGAGAGATAGCTCATCGTGCTCTCGCCGGAGTAGAATTGCCAATTCGTGTTTGTCGTGAAAGAGACGGCGGTATTCCAAGCTAAGCTTGGGGCTAGATTTGGGAGATTCTGCGGATTGAGCGGCAAGTACGCCTGGGTGCGCAGCAAGAGGTACAAATAGAGTAGCCCCACTGCGCTCAGGGCGAGGACCGCGAAAAGGTAGGTGACTGCGGACATCTCCTTCGCGGGGTCTATCCGGCATACGCGGAATATCGCGCTTTCGGCCGGGGCCAACAGCGGCGTGAGAAACGTCCGCTCGCCCGCGAAGACGCGTGCCATGTATGCACCGATTGGTTTCGTGCACAGAACCACGATGCCGAAAAATACCAGGGCCTGAAGCCAGCCGACGATTGTCATGTTCTAAATATTCTCGCAGGCGACCGTGAATCGGTCGAAGAGATAGAACAGGACGAGCGTGAGGAGGATAAGGATTGCGTCAAGCATCGTGTTGCCGTCAAAACCTCTCCGGGCGCAGCATGGCGTAGACGAGATAAACGAGCGCCAAAATGGCTAGGATGAGTCCGATGAGCTGGTCGAACATTTTAAATCCGTTCGCAATTCGGGTCGGGCATTTGGTCGCGCTCCTCCGGGAGCTTCAACAATCCTACGCCCCGTAGTCGATGGGCACAAGCCGCCGAACGGATAGTCCGACTGGACATCGGTGGGTTTACACGTGCGGCGCTAATCCGGCGTCGCAAGGACGAGCAGTTCCCTCGCACCGGCGCGCAATAGCCTACGCGCGAAAGGCGCTCGCCCGAACATGCGCACCTTCGTCCTACGGCCTTCTACGGCTATGGTCGTCGCGCCGTCGGCGAGTGCAGCGGCCACCAAGCCGCGAGCGGGGTCGTTCCCGGTTTCCGAGATCCAGCGCCCCCGCAAGTCCCGGCACAATTCTCTAAGCTCGGCCAGCGCGTCAGAATCCGATGCGTCGGACCTCGGGGCGATATGCGCCACGGTAAGGCCCACTTCCAGCCTTGCGGCCAAGGAAGCGCAGCGTCGGATCAGTCCTGCATCGCGTGCGCGATCGGCGACGCCGACGAAGAGCCGCGATATACCCGATTGCACCCTTCGCGCACCGCGGGCGCGGATGGACTCTCGCAACGCAAGCTCACGCAGCGCCGCCAAATTTTCTTCGCGAAAAAAGTTGGTCAATGCCCGTTCGATCCGCTCGGGCTTATAGATCTTGCCCTGCCGCAGGCGTTCGCGCAATGTGTCGGGCGCACAGTCGATGAAGATCACCTCGTCGGCAAGATCAAGGATTCGATCCGGCAGAGTCTCGCGAACTCGAATGCCCGTCATCCGGGCAACGGGGTCGCCCAGCCCGTCGAGGTGTTGGATGTTGAGCGTAGTCATTACCGATATGCCCGCTCGCAACACGCTAAGCACATCTTCGTATCGCTTGGTGAAAATGCTGCCTGGGGCGTTGGTGTGCGCGAGTTCGTCGATGAGCGCGACCACCGGATGACGGGCAAGCAATGCCTCGACGTCGAGCTCCTCACGGCGGATGCCGCCCGACTCAATGACGCGGCGAGGAAGCGTTTCGAGGCCGTGCAGCATCGACTCGGTGTCTATGCGCGCGTGCGTCTCGACGAACGCGCCGACGACGTCGACCCCAGCAGCCTTGAGCTCCTGAGCGCGGCCCAGCATGGCATAGGTCTTGCCGCAACCGGCGGCCGCCCCAAGATAAATCGTCAGCTTGCCGAAACCTATGCGCAAACGATCGCCGGCGGTCTGCGCTAGCGGATGGACATCGACTCCGACGGATTGCGCCGCTCGCGCGCCTGGCCCGACGACATAGACATCCCGATCGATCGGCCCGGCCAATAGAGCTTCCGCCAATGGTCCGCGCGGCACGGCGATGAGTGACGCGCCGAGGCTGCGTTCAGGGATGCCTCCCGGCTCGCCCGGCCACGGAATGATCCGTGCACCTATTGCTCGCGCGACTCGCTCCGACGAGTCCGCGTTGGGGTCGGTGTCAATCGCGATCTCCAAAGCGAGATCCAGCGCGCCTGCGATTTCTGCTGCACGCCGGGCTGCGTGTGCGATATCGGAGCCAGTCGGCGCGAGCAGCACAGCCGTCGATACCCGCCTCGCCTCGACTTCTGGGATCGTAAGATCGTCGATCTTGCGCATCAGCAATTCGCGCAATGCGAGCAATGTGGAAGTCCGGAAAGCGCCGCGAAGCGCAGTCTCGGCGTCCTCGGTTCTGACGACCATGCCAGCTCGCATTCGATCGGCGAGCAGTTCGGGCGAAGCGTCGATAGCAACGACTTCGTCAGCGACAGCAAGGAATGAGTCGGGAACGATCTCGCGGACCGGAAAGCCCAACAATCGTTCGGCTGTCGGCGCCGCCGATTCCAGGTGCTGGATATTGAAGCCTGTGATGACGCCGATTCCGGCGGCCCGCAGTGCGAGTGCGTCCTGCCACCGCTTGGCGTGCGTGGAGCCCGCGAGATTCGAGTGCGGCAGTTCGTCGAGGATCAAGACGTCCGGCTTCGCGGCCAGCGCTGCCTCGAAGTCGAATTCGGCAAACCGCGTGCCGGCGATGTCGACCATGCGCGGAGCGAGCACGGGGATTCCCGCACAAAGTTCTTCGAGCAGCGGCCTGCCCTTCGTTTCGATCCACCCGATGACGACGCGACTTCCAGCGGTCATGCGGGCTCGGCCTTCCGTGAGTAGCCGGTGCGTTTTCCCGCTGCCGGGAGCGGCGGCCAAATAAACGGTCAGCTTAGGCGATAAGCCCAACCGCCGCAACAATCGTTCGGGAGCGGCGCGATCAGTTTCGCGATTCACGTAGACTGAGTTCGCGCGCCACTCAGCCGGTCCCCCGGAGGCCGGAGAATCTCCGGCACAGAATCGGGATGCCCTTGAAGCCGCAATACATTCCCTATGCGTGCGCGGTCCTATTGATCGCCGCATTTGCTATCGATATGCTGACGCCGCAATTGTTCGTCGCGGCCATCCTCTTGAATGCCCCGGTTGCGCTGACCAGTTTTGCGTTCGATAGGAAGCTCACTGGGAGAATCGTCGTCGCCGCGCTCGTGGCCAACCTCGCTGCGGGGTGGTACAACGGCTATCGAGATCGACACTACGATCCGATCGCGATCGAGGATCGTGTTTTAGCCGCGTTATCTTGCATATTGGTCGGCGCGCTGAGCATTGGCACGCAGCGCGCAGCGCGCGGCGCTGCGGAACTCGAAGCGCGTCAGCGCCAAGCACGTCGTGAGCGGACGCTTCGCGAATCGTTTGAAACGATGCGCTCATCTGTCAATCGTGAGATTGTGCTTCGCTCAACCGCGCGCGAGGCTATCCGCGTTCTTCAAGCGGATGCTGCGGTCGTGTTCGCGCGTCACGACGGCTTATCACTCGACGAACAATATCTAGCGGAGAGCGGGATACGCGAGGTGGACCTGCGGCGCGCGCGGCCAGCGCCCGAGCTCGCCTCAGTTCTCACGCGAGCCGCCGAATCCGGTCAAGCCGTGGCGCTCGATGCCGCCGATCCCATGAGCCGTTTCGTGCTCGACACGCTCGGCGCGGCGCGCGGCATTGCGGTGCCGCTGGGCGGCAGAGACAACCAGCAGGGCGCGCTGGTGGTCTTGCGGCGCAACGCAGAGGAACCGTTCGATTCGGATGCCGCCGATCTCGCGTTGACGTTCGCCGACGAAGCCGCCGCCGCCATCGCGCAAGCAAACCTTTTCCTTGAGCTCGCCGCGAAGAACGAGCAGCTCGCCCAGGCCAATGCGGCTGCCGTCGAGCGCAGCGAGGTGATCCGGGATATCGTGTACGCGCTCTCCCATGACCTGCGCACTCCGCTCAGCGCAGCTCGGATCACGATGAGGCAAGCGCTCAACGGCGCGTTTGGCGACATGCCGCCGGCGTACGTCGAGATCCTCAAGCGCACAATCGCCTCCAACGATGAATTGCAGCGCCTTGCAGAAACGCTGCTCGTCGTCGCACGCTACGAATCGGGAGAGGCCTCGCCTGCTCGAACGAGCGTGGATCTCTCGAGGCTCGCGGACGACGTCGTCTCGGAGCTCGAGCCGCTCTGGCGCTCGGAAAGCATCGTGGTTGCCCGGTCGGGCAGCGAGGCCGCGGTGACCGTCGTCGGCGATGAAAGCGAGCTGCGCCGCGTCGCGGTGAACCTGATCGCCAACGCGGTCATCTCAACGCCTGCGGGCGGGCACGTTGCCGTCGCCGTCGAGTCCGATGGCCGTGAGGCGAGCTTTTCAGTTGATGACGACGGGTATGGCGTGCCGGAAGCCCAACGGCCCATGCTCTTCCAACGTTTTTCACCGGGCGCCCGCCATGGCGCCGGCTCCGGGTTGGGACTGTACATAGTTCGCCGCATCGCCGAAAGCCACGGCGGACGGGCGTCGTATCAAGCTCGCGATCCGCGCGGCTCCCGATTCACGGTGAGCTTGCCCGTGGAATCCGCGGATGTGGCTCGTGCCTGACCGCATCCGCGTATTGGTGATAGAGGATCATGCGCTTACGCGCGCAGGACTTGTCACCGCGCTCGATGTCGATCCGTCGTTTGAAGTCGTCGGCGAAGCAGCCGATGGGCCGGCGGGTTACGACCTCGCAAAAGAACTAGCTCCCGACGTCGCGGTCATCGACATCGGCTTGCCCGGCGAAGACGGCATCGCTCTGACGCGCCGGATCCGGCGCGATCTAATCAAAACGCGAGTCGTCATCCTCACCATGCACGACCTCGAAGACGAGGTCATTGCCGCGCTCGCGGCCGGCGCCGATGCATATTGCCTGAAGACATCGCGAACTGAACGGGTGTTGGAAGCCGTGCGCATCGCGGCCGAGGGCGGCGCCTATTTCGATCCGCAAGTGGCGCACGTGGTGTTGCGCGAGCTCGGGCGCCCGGCGACCCCCGTCAAAGCCGCAGCATCGCCGCTCACACCGCGAGAGACGCAAGTGCTGCAGCTCATCGCCGACGGAAATTCCAATGCGGAGATCGCCGATCGGCTCGCCATCGGTCTCGGTACGGTCAAGGGACATATACGCGACATTTTGGAAAAGCTCGCGGTAGCCGACCGTACCCAAGCCGCGGTGGAGGCCTTCCGCCGCGGACTGATCTAGCGCTTGAGGGTATCTAAGTCGATGAGCTCTTTCGACAATCTCATCCCCGTCATGTCCACGGTGATCGCCTTCGCCACCGTGATCTTCACGACGATGATGATGGCGCGTCAGACGCGGGAGATGAGGCACGAACGAAACGCCCTTGCGTTGATCGAAGCGATCGACGGTCTTTCGGCCCCGGACGTGGTGAAGGCGTTCGAAGAACTTCGCGGCATCGAGAAACGATATCTCACCGATGCCGACTTCCGTTCGCGCTTTGTGGGATCGGAGGACGAGCGAGCGCTGTTCGTCGTGGGTCAATTCATCGAGACGGTGGCGTGTTTAGCCCGGCGCGAGGTGCTCGACGTGACGCTCATCGTGGATGCCGTGGGATTGTTGCTTCGAACCCGGTGGGAGACCATCCGGCCGTTCATCGAGCGCTATCGCACCGCAGAAGGCAATCCGTACGTCTACGAAAACTTCGAGTGGCTCGCGCGCTACAGCGCGTGGTGGAAGGACGTTCCCCGGCCCAGACATCCCAACTACGATCCTGCGCAATTCGGGATGGTGGGCACGGAATAGGCGCGCGCCCTACTTCGAAGCGGCCGCCAGCGCTGCGTCGAGAATGGTCTTTTGCTCGCTCGGATTCCGCCAGCGAGCCTGTGCGTCCGCGGAAAGCTTATCTATCGGATCGAAGTAGAGGAACGATTTGCCCGGCTTCACGCTCGGAGCGGTGTACACCGCGATGCCGTTTTCACGATCGTAGTATTCGTAGCTATGCAGGTCCCGTTTGCCGCCGCCGCCGGGCGCGTCGCAAAGGAAGAGCGGCGTGTTGAAGCCGGCAGTGGACCCGCGCACGAATTTCTCGATGTCCACCGCGGTCTGAATGGTGGTGCGCAGGTCTTCCACGCCTTTCACCATGTCGTGCATGTAGACGTAGTACGGATGGACGTTGAGGTAGCCGAGGCGTTTGACGAGCAACTGCATGGTGTGCTTGTCATCGTTGACGCCGCGGATCAACACGCTCTGATTGCGCACCATGATGCCTCGTTCGAACAGCAGCCGCATGGCCTTTTCCGTGATCCACGTGATCTCGTTCGGCGAGTTGAAATGCGTGTGCAGCATCACGTCCTTGCCAAGCTTCCGTCCCTGATCCACGATGGAAGTGAGCGCGTCTGTCCATGCCGTGTCGGTGAGTATCTTGCTTGGCATGACGGCCGGCCCTTTTGTGGCGAAACGCATGCGGCGCACGTTCTCGATGGAGAGCAGCCGTTCGCCGATGGCTTTCAGGCTCTTGGCTGAAAGCTGGTACGTGTCGCCGCCCGAGATGACGATGTCTTCCAACTCGGGGCGCGACTCGATGTATTGGAACGCGCGCTCCCATTTCTTGGGATCGGTGGCGAGGGTGGCCTTTTCCACCGTCTCCGTGTCGCCGCCGATGGCGTACGAGCGAGTGCAAAAACGGCAATAGACCGGACACACGTTGAGCGGCAAAAAGAGGGCCTTATCGACGTACCGGTGCGTAAGGCCTGGAACCGGCGCGTCTTCTTGTTCGTGCAGCGAGTCGAGCGACAGTTGTGGATGGTCCGGCAGCAGACGCGACGCGAGGGGAATGAATTGCGTGCGGATCGGATCGTTGACGGGGTCGGTCCAGTCGATGAGCGCGATCATATATGGCGACACGCGCACCTGCATGGGCGCGCGATGAAAGCCGGCGCGCGCGTCTTCGATGAAACTCGCCGATGCTAGCTCTTGAATCGTGCCGATCAGCTCTTCCGGCGTCTTGACCGAATGCCGGCCTTGCCAGATATGGTCGAGGAACGTCTTCTCGTCCACATCTTTGTAAGCGGGAATGTGGCGCCAGAATTCGCCCTGCGGCAGATTCTTATGCTCGAACGCGTCAAGACCGGCGGGCGGTTTGAGCGCGACGATGGGGTCGGCGGCGAGCGGGGTCTCGATTTTCGCGGCGGTCATTTGTTCCTCTGATCAGCGTACGCTGCGCAAGCGGCGCGATTGTCCTTCAGCGGCCTGAGTGAGCTCGAGTCCACCGCGCTCGAACGGCGTGGAGAGCACGATGGTGGTGCGCGTGCGGACCATGCCAGGGATTTGCTTGAGCCGCGCGAGAAATTCGTCGAGGTGCGTGGTGGATCTGGTCAGCACTTTAAGGACGTATGTCTCTTCGCCGGCGACGCTGTGAATTTCGCTCACCTCGTTCATGGCCGACACGTTGGCAGTGAAGTCGTCGTACTTGGTCTCAGCCGACGTGAAACAGCTCACGAACGCGGTCAGAGCAAGCCCGAGTCGCGGACCGTCGAGTTGCGCCGCATACCGGCGCACAAACCCGCGTGCCTCCAGACGTTTGACGCGATCGTGGACGGACGGTGCTTTGAGCCCGACAAGCGCGCCGAGTTCTGCGAAGGTCGAGCGAGCGTTGCGCTGCAACGCGTCGAGCAATTGGAGATCGAGTTCGTCTAAGTCGGGGCCTTCAATCATCACGCCACCTGCCATGAACATAGCTACTTTATTAGGCTAGATAAGCATATCATGCCTAATATGTCGGCGCAAGGCCCTAAATCGGGGAACGAACTAACGCCACATACCGGTCAGGACCGGGGCTCCACATGCGCTGGCGGTGCACGCGACCCCGGCGATATCCTCGATCGTGTGAAGAACGGCGTAGTGGTCGATTTTTTGGTCGTATTTCCCGGGAAAGATCGTCGGCCCTAAGAGGAGTGTTGGGATGGCATTTTTTCCGCTCGTGTCGGGCTCCGCTTCATCCCATGTCAAAATCGCGAGACCGTCGTGCGCCGCATCGTATTTCAGGATCGCCGGCAGATTCGCTTTGAGCCAATCGTCGCCCGTCTTCGTGCTGCAGTCGTGCATGTCGTCGCACATGTTCGGAACGATGAACGAAACGGCCGGCAAGGTGTTCGGCAAGCCATGCCAGATAAGATTTGACGACGCCGGGACGTTGGTGAAATTGACCCACGGGTTGTGCTTTCGCGCATAGAGCGATGTTCTGCAGCCGGTGAACCCGTCGCTCGGCATGGACTCCGAATAGCCTGCGAATGTCTTGCCGGCGGCGATGACCTCTGCGCCAAGATTCGTCGCGCCAAACGAGTGCGGACAGGAATCGTCGGCGACTCCCTGCGGCGAGCCCGAGAATAGCGCAAGATAGTTCGGTTCACTTGGGTGAGCCACGGCATGGCTGTCGGTCATGAGCGCCGCTTGAGGAACAAGAGTGTCGTTGATGAACGGCGCATCCGTGTCGCCGATCACGCCGACCGAATCACGATTCTCCATAACGATGACGATAACGGTCGAAGCGTGCGCGTGAACAGGTTCGGCCGCGCGCGCTCCGCCGCCGGCGGCCGCAAGCAAGAGCGCCGCGACGAGCATTGCTGGGACTTGCATTTGTTAGCTTCCTCTTCTCTTAGAGCCGGTAGAGCAGCCGGAACCGCGGTGCGAAGACGTAGTTCAGTTGAACGAGCACGATCACGGCGATGCTCCAATACGTGTTGACGATGCACAGCAGCGCGCCAAGGGCATATAGCGCCTGGGCCACGACGATGCGCCGCTCCACTGCCCGGCCGATCTCTTGTGTTGTATCTTCCTTGACGAGCCCGGTCCGCGTCGCATATCGCCAACTCCCGAACAGCGCGACACCCAGGAGCAGGATGTTCGCCCAGTAGACGATGAGCGCGATTCGAAAGGTGATGAATTCGGCCAAGAGTCCGGTCGAAAACGGCGTCATCGACACTGCGAGCAGAAACCCGATGTGAATCCACGCGAGATCGCGGTCGCAACGGATGAACCGGCTGACCTGGGTTTGTTGTCCGACCCAAAAGATCCCAAGCGTGACGAACGTCATGAGATACGCGACGAGCTGCGGGGCGAGCGGCGCCAGAGCGCGCCAAAGATCGTGCTCCGTGGAAATCCCGGAGCTTAGCGGCACGCGAAGATCGAGTACCAGCAGGGTCATCGCAATCGCGAAAACGCCGTCGCTGAGAGCGGCGAGCCGCTCGAGGCTTTGACCGGCGATCAAGTTGTATGTCGCTCGCATCCCCAATATTTCGGAATGGCCGGCACGGGGTCCCTCGAGTATCAATCTCGAAGCGGGCATTTCCAGGGAGGAACGACGATGGATCTCGCAGGGCACACGGTGCTCGTCACCGGAGGGACGTCCGGTATCGGACAAGCATTGGCGGATCGATTTTTCCACGGCGGAAGCCGTGTCATCGTCTGCGGACGCCGCGAGAACAGGCTCAACGAATTCATAGCCGAGCACCCCGGGGCGCACACGCGAGCGTGCGACGTGGCAGTCGCATCTGAGCGCGTGGCGCTTGCCGAATGGGCGATACGCGAACATCCAAAGCTCGACGTGGTGGTGAACAACGCCGGCATTCAGCGTCACATCGACTTCACACAGATAGAGCCGTGGGACTCGACGCATCAGGAGATCATCACCAACTTCGAGGCGCAAGTGCACCTTTGCATGCTGTTGATCCCACATCTTCGCACGCAGCGCAAGCCCGCGATCATCAACATCACGTCGGGTTTGGCGTTCGTACCGCTGGCTTCGGCGCCGGTATATAGCGCGACGAAGGCGGCATTTCACTCATTCACGTTGAGTCTACGCCATCAGTTAGCAAAAACGCCGATCGAAGTGATCGAGATAGCACCGCCCGCCGTCAACACCGATCTCGGAGGACCCGGCCTCCACACGCATGGGGTTCCGCTCGACGAATTCGTGGATGCCGCGGTGGCGCAACTCAAAGAGGGAAAAACCGAGATCAGCTATGGATTCTCCGAGCAGGTGTCCGGTGCGTCACGTTCGGAACGCGAACAGATCTTTGCGCGCATGAATCAAGCCTGACTCATCGCGCAAATTCGGGGCTGCGCACGTTTGGCGATCGCCGGTAGCGCACCGACTTGGCAAGCGACGCGACGTCGACGCCGGATCGGATAACGCAGGCGGCGCCTTCCAGGGCGATCGTCGATGCCAGGATTTCGCCCGGGCAGGCGTGAGGTCCCAATCCAAACGTGAAGGTTCGGCGATCTCTTCGATCCACCTCAAAACTGTCGGCGCGAGCATTGGCCTTCGGGTCGCGATTGGCCGCCGCGAGCAACACGAGAATCGCTTCGCCCGACCGGATCGGGGCCCCTAAGATCGACCCGGACCGATGGGCATACCGGCGGGTGTTTTGTACGGGCGAATCATAACGGATGACTTCGGCGACAAACGACGGTGACAACCCGCGATCGCCTGACGCCGCGTCGCGAACGTCGCGTTCAGCGGACAGCGCGAGCAGGCAATTTCCGATGAGGCCGGCGCTCGCCTCGTAGGCTTGGAAGAGAAAACCGATCGCGTTCGCGACCGCTACATCGGCGTCGTCGCAGCCGGCTTGAAGCAGCTCTCTCCTGACGGCGGCTAGCAGACTGCTCGAAGATTGCACGTCGAGTTCGTCGAGAAGCGAGCGGAAAAAGCTAGAGAGTTGCTCCGCGGCGACCTTGCCTCGCTCGACGACGGTCGCCGAACTCTCTGTCGCGACGCACCTCACAAAATCGTGTATCAATCCGCTCATCCAACGAAGTTGGCCCGCGGAGACGCCGAGCAGGTCGGCGATGACGTACGACGAGAGCTGATGGGTAAAGGTCGCCGGCAGACCGTTTGCTTGGAGGAGCGATCTGGCATACTTGAACGTCTTTCCCATCACGAGCGGAGCCTTGATCGATCCAATCGCTGCGGCCACCGCTTGTTTGACTCTACGATGATCGTGCCCGTCGTTCACGCGTACGAAATGCCGGAATACGTCGCCCGCTTCCGAGCCGACCAGCTTTTGCGGCACCGTTTCACCCGCAGGGCGTACGCCGCAAAGATCGCTCGTCAATACCGCGGTCACGGCTTCTGCGCTGGAAGCGATCCACGTATCGAGCGTCTCGTCGAAAAAGAACGGCTTCTCCGCGACTAAAGACGCGTAATACGGATAGGGATGCGGATGCGACACCGCCGCAATCGCGTCGATTGGAGTCGCCTGCGTCAACATCTCATCGGCTTCCCCGCGAAAGTTTAGAAGGTGGATGTATCTTAACATATTAATACTTCGTCATGCGACGAAATATGACTGTAGGACCGGATATCGCGAATGCTGCCACGCTGCTGGGCGAACCGGCGCGTGCTGCGATGATCGCCGCGCTCCTGGGCGGCGAGACTTTTCCAGCCAGCGTTCTGGCCGCGCGAGCTGGCGTTTCAGCACAGACGGCCAGCGTTCACCTTTCGAAGCTCGCCGCTGGTGGGCTCGTTGCTTCTACCAGGAACGGAAGGCACCGGCTGTATCGTCTTGGCAGTCACAAGATCGCCGAAGCGGTGGAGGCGCTTGCCGCGATAAGCGCGCCGCACCCGGTGCGGTCGATGCATCAGTCGGACGAAGCCAAGGCGCTTGATCTCGCCCGCATGTGTTACGATCATCTTGCCGGCTTCATCGGCGTGAGCGTCACCGAGGAGCTCGTCCGCTGCGGCGTGATAGCGCGACTCGAGAGCGGGTATGACGTAACGCGACGCGGGCACTCGTGGCTCGCGAAATTCGGTATCGACGTCGCTTCGCTCTCGACCACGCGCCGGAAAGTCGCCACCACATGTTTGGATTGGAGCGAGCGCCGCCCGCATGTCGGTGGCGCGCTCGGCGCTGCGCTGGCCGACCGGATGCTCGTGGCCGGATGGTTCAACCGGCGCCGTACAAACCGGAGTCTCATCGTGACCGAACACGGGTGGGCGAGCCTAAAACTGCGCTTCAAGATCGATCCCGGCTCTGAGACCTACAATGCACGATTCGCAGGCGGCCGGCCGGTCGCGCTCCGGAGCTAGCAGCGGCGAAGCGAAACTGTAGCGCCGCTCGCCAGGAAATGGCATTTGGAGAAAGCCGACGGAGGGATTTGAACCCCCGACCAACGGTTTACAAAACCGCCGCTCTACCCCTGAGCTACGTCGGCGCGCTAGCGTCAAGCCTTGTGGCATAAGGCTTTGCGATTTTAGGGCCATCTACCCGCTCGGGCAGAATTGGCGTCATTGGACCGTTGACAACGACCCAGGCTGGACACCCAATGTCGAACTCCAAGGCTCCGATGTGAAACGGATGGAGAATCTGTCGTATCGTAGTACGATGGCGTCCGCCGAGTTTATTGCTCGGCGAACCTTCATCCTAGAACGCTAATGAACGGTTATGCCGACGGGCTGGTCTAGCCCGGTGTCAATTCCGGAGATCGTCTGAATCGGCGCGACGTTGCCGTTCGCTCCCGCGGCGTACACGGTCACGCTTGAGGGAGCGCTCGTGGAACCGCACCCGCAGTTTGCGACGTAGATCTTGCCGCTGGCATCAAGGGCGATCTCTTCAGGGAGGTTTATCCCGGTATTCGAGCCGATGATTGTCCGGATCGGCGCCACGTTGCCGTGCGCGCCCTTTGCGTACACGGTCACGCTGAAGACGCCCGCGTTTGTGACATAGATGTTAAGGCCGGCGTCGAACGCGATCCCAAAGGGAGTGGATAGGCCGGTGTTCGATCCGCTGATGGTCTTGATCGGCGCCACGTTGCCGTTCGCGCCCGCGGCGTACACGGTCACGCTGCTCGGAGAGCCGGAGTTCGCGACATAGATCTTGCCGTTTCGATCCAGCGCGACGACTGACGGGATGTTGAGACGCGTGTTCGAGCCACTGATAGTCCGGATCGGCGCGACGTTGCCATTCACGCCAGCAGCGTAGACGGTCACGCTACCGGGGCCTTGCGTAGCGGAGTTGTTTGTGATGTAGAGGTTAAGAGTCGGATCGAGTGCCACCCCATTGGGGTGATCGAGCCCGGTATTCGAGCCGCTGATGGTCTTGACCGGTGCGACGTTACCGTGCGCGCCCTTGGCGAATACTGTCACGCTGTCTACCAAATGGTTCGGGACGAACATCTTGTGGCTGCTAGCCACGGCGATGCCCTGGGGGTCGTTCAGCCCGGTGTTCGAGCCGCTGATGGTCTGGAGCGGCGCGACGTCGCCGTTCGCGGCGAGGGCGTACAAGGTTACACTACCTGGACCAGCGCTATTCGTAACATAGATGCAGGCCGACGTCAGGCATGGCGATGTGTCCGGAAAACCCCGCGCCGGGCTGGCAGAAGCGTACTGCGGAGCGTGTTTCAGTGAAGGCTGAACCGGCGAGTTGTTCCCGGCGCACGCCGCGACGGTAAGGGCAATAGTAACGAGCGCGCAAGCGGCTAGCCGACGACGACCAATCGAGATTCGACTTGTCATGATACCCTCCCGTTCTGAGTTGGCCTCGCGTCCAGTATAGCATTAGGGGTGGTCAACGCAACGTCAAATCCGCTTTGCACGCACCCTACCAAATTTGCGAGCAGCGTCGACGCTGCACAGGGTCGAAGCGTTAAAAGAATCACCCCTGCACCTAAAGTATCGGGGTGTCAGCACTTCGACGAGTTACTAAACCGCCGCTCTACCCCTGAGCTGCGTCGGCACAACCATTTCCGACCTTGGCTTGAGACTGTCAGTTACCTTTCATTCCGGCCTCGTGCCGGCCTCGGTCTCAGCCGGCGGCGTTCGCAGCACTAACGCTAGCCCAAAAGGACCATGAGAGTAATAGAGGTGACTGTTCGAACTTTCGTTGACTAACGGCAATCGAAAAATCTCCGGCAAGAGGTGAATTCATGCGGAACTCTCTTATCGCGATCGCCTCGATAGCTGTTGTCCTTTGCGGTTGCAGCCGGACACAGTCGACGTTACCGATACCGATTGGGAATCTACAGGCAACTCAAGATCGTATTGGAATTCCGCCGGCGAGCGCGCCAACACAATACACAATCCTGCATTCGTTTCACGGCGGTGACGACGGCATCACGCCGTATGGCGATCTGCTTCGGGATTCGGCCGGCAATCTTTACGGCACCACCTTTTTAGGGGGTCCTGGAAACTGTTCTATTTCCGGCTGCGGA
Source organism: Candidatus Eremiobacteraceae bacterium (assembly GCA_036511855.1). Taxonomy (NCBI): domain Bacteria; kingdom Bacillati; phylum Vulcanimicrobiota; class Vulcanimicrobiia; order Candidatus Eremiobacterales; family Candidatus Eremiobacteraceae; species Candidatus Eremiobacteraceae bacterium. The sequence goes on from DATCBN010000096.1 coordinate 22,600, forward strand.
ACCGTATACAAGATCAGCGTAAGCGGCAAGAAGACCATACTTTACCGTTTCCACGGTAGAGATGGGTACCTCCCCAGCGGTGGCCTGATTCGAGATGCCGCCGGAAACCTTTATGGCACTACCGGAGCCGGCGGAACATCATTCGACGGAAATGTATTCAAGCTTGACCCCAGCGGCAACGAGACTGTCCTCCACGCGTTCAACGGCACGGACGGGAAGCATCCTTTTTCAACATTGGTTCAGGATGCGGCCGGCAACTTCTACGGCACGACACACGATGGAGGCTCTTCAGACGATGGCGTCGTGTTCAAGCTGGACTCGAGCGGCAACGAGACCGTGCTCCATAGCTTCAATGGAACAGACGGCAAGAATCCCATCGCCGGTCTGGCACGGGATCCCGCCGGAAACCTTTACGGCACGACGTTCGACGGCGGATCCACAAGTTGCGATGGCGGTTGCGGAGTGGTGTTCAAAATTGACTCGGGCGGCAAAGAGACCACGCTTCATCAGTTTAACGGTTCGGACGGCGAAGGACCGTACGCGGGTGTGATCTTGGACGCGGCGGGCAATCTTTATGGCACGACCACCGTTGGGGGCACGCAACGCTATGGAGATGTGTATAAGCTCGATCCGAACGGCAGCGAAACTATCCTCCATACCTTTGTCGCCTCGGACGGCGAGGGTCCGTTTTCTGACGTGGTCCTTAGTGAAACCGGCGACTTGTACGGCACTACCGTTGGGGGCGGACGGTTTGGATTAGGCGCAGTGTACAAATTGGAACCGAGCGGCAAGGTGACCGTGTTGCACAGTTTTTTTGGCAAAAGAGACGGGATCAGTCCGTACTCAGCTTTGATTCGGGTCAAGGGAGGCGATCTTTACGGTACTACTTCCGCTTATGGCCCAGGTGCAGATGGCGTGGTGTTCACGCTCGCGCACTAGGGTAGCGCGCACGCATCGGCCGAGTGTGGCTCACATCGATGGGTTCCAGTCCTCGTTCGTTATTGTTCGCTCTAGTCGTTCAAGGCCTCAGGATTACGTCGCGCCGTAGCCGGCGACTGGCGTCAGTGGTGCGTCTGCTCGATCTGTTCGAGAAACCGTGCCGCGCGCGGGATGCCGGGGTCCTTGCGAATGCCGCGCTCGTAGTCGGGATACATCTCCGGACCGAACGGCGGTTGACAGTCTCCGAAATGATTATCGATGTTCCAACGCAAAAAACCGTTCTTCTTCCACTCCGACATCACAAGCACGCGGCCCGATGGCAACGTGAACGCGATGCCCTGCGGTGTGGGTGCAAACGTGCATCCGCCGGCGCGGGCCACGTCTGTGATCCAAGTCAGGATGTCGGCTACCGCCATGATTTATCGCCCATATTTGTCATAGGAGCTCGCTTCGCGCAGCGGACAGCCGGCGCCCCCTCGCTTCGAATCAAAACGAAAGGATAACCGTGTCGTCGCCGCACAGCAGGCCGTCATGGACGGCATCACTTTCGTTCGTAGAATCCGCGATGAAGGCGTCGAGTATCCGCCGATCGGTTCGTTCGTCGGCTTTGTTCTCACAAAGATTGAAAAGGGGAGCTTGGAAGCGGTCGGCACGCCAACCGCGGCGCACTACAATCCGCTCGGTGTCGTCCATGGCGGATTCTCGTCAACGCTCATGGATCTTGCGCTTGGACTCGTATCGGTGACCGTACTGCCTTCCATGGATCACGGTGTGACCACGACCGATCTCAACCTTCGTTACGTGCGCCCGATTACGGAAACCACGGGTCCGATGACGGTGGTCGCGTCGGTGCTGCATGCCGGCAAGCGAATCGTGGTCGCCGAAGCATCGCTACGCGACGAAAATCATAAGCTCTACACGCTTGCCCAATCGACGCTGCTCGTCGTGGCCAGACGATAGCTCGGCGCCACTTGGCCGCGAGCGCGCGCAAAAACAAAGGGGCTGCCTTTCGGCTGCCCCTGGATTTGCGGATGTCGACCTTGCTCTAGTACAGGTCGACTTCGCTGAGGTTCTTCTCGATCTTCCGCTTGACGCGCTGAAGTGCGTTGTCGATAGATTTGACGTGGCGATTGAGGTCGCGCGCCATCTCCTGATACGACTTGCCCTCCAAGTAGCTCAGCAGCACCTGCGACTCGAGGTCGCTCAGGTTCTCCTGAATCCGCTCTTTGATGTCCTCCGAGACTTCCTGGTTGATGACCAGTTCCTCGGGATCGGACATCTTCGCGCTCGCCATCACGTCGAGCAGCGTCCGTTCGCTGTCCTCATCGTAGATGGGTTTGTTGAGCGAGATGTACTGGTTCAGCGGGATGTGCTTTTGGCGGGTGGCCGTCTTGATGGCCGTGATGATCTGCCGCGTGATGCACAGCTCCGCGAACGCGCGGAACGACGAAAGTTTGTCGGCGCGGAAGTCGCGGACGGCCTTGTAAAGGCCGATCATGCCTTCTTGGATGATATCCTCACGGTCGGCACCGATGAGGAAGTAACTTTTGGCTTTGATGCGGACGAAGTTCTTATATTTGTTGAGCAGGAATTCCATGGCGAGATTGTCGCCACATTTCGCTGCATTTACGAGTTCTTCGTCGGCACGCTCGCTGTAATCTAGAGTCTCTTCGGCCTGGTGGAGTGCCCCCAAGTTTTGTTCGTACCCCCGGTTTATTAGAGTGGCATTCGCCCTCTTTTTGTTCCTTTGTGATTATAGGGGTGCGATGGGCTTAAGTCAAGGATTGACGGGGGTTTGACCGCTTGTACTGGTCGTCACAAGCGCCTTCGCCGCCCTCTGCCGGACCGCCTCAAAAAGCACAACTGCAGCCGCCGACGACGCATTTAACGATGCGATCTTGCCTTTCATGGGTATTTTGGCGAGAATATCACAACGCTGCAAAGCTAGATGCGATAGGCCTTTGGCCTCCGCGCCCACCACCAAAACGCAACGTCCGGTGTAGTCGACAGCAGTATATGGAACCGCCTGCGGCGCGGTCGCCGTGCCCACGACCCAGCACCCATCCTCTTTCAAGTCGGCAAATGCGCGTACTATGTTCGGGACACGCGCTATCGGTAGATGTGATGCCGCTCCAGCAGCGGCCCTGCGAACGCCGGCGGTCACCAATGCCGATCTCCGGTCCGGTAGGACCGCTGCCGTCGCGCCGGCGCATTCGGCGTTGCGCAAGATCGCGCCGACGTTTTGTGGATCTTCGATGTGGTCGAGCGCGACGACCAGCGCATTTTCGTCTGCGCGAACCGCCGCTCTCACCGCGGCCCACTCGGTGTATCCAAACGGCGGCGCCAGGGCGACGATGTGCTGGTGATGCGCATCGCCGTAGCGTCGAAACGCAGCCTCGTCTTCGATGTCCACGCGGATGCCGCGTGCCGCTGCGGTCTGCAAGAGAACTGCGATGTCCTTATCCGCCGCGCGCCGCCGGCCGACGGTGAGGCGCAACAGCGGCTCGCCGGCTGCGATCGCTTCTGAGACCGAGTGCACCCCGAAGACATATTCGCGATCTGCGTCGAGGCCACGAACCGGTCGACGTGCTGCGCGGGCCTCAGGCCGGCGCACTGACGGTCCAATCCGTTCCGCCCTTGGCGTCTTTGAGGCTAATGCCGGCGCTCGCCAGCAAATCGCGAAGCCGGTCGGATGTGGCAAAGTCCTTCGCGGTCCTCGCATCCACGCGCATGGCCACAACCTTGTCGATGAGCGCGCGGTCGTCTGCGTGGCCGTTACCCGCGACGGTGGCGAGCGAACGGCGCGCATCATCCGACAGACGCACTTCGAGCGCTGTTGGTCCCAGACCGGCGAGCTCCGCGGTCGGCGGCAGACCGAGCACCTCAAGACAACGCTCGACGAGCGCGACCGCGGCAAGCGGCGATCCGTCGCGGCGGGCGGCGGCGGCCCGCTCGGCTTTCAGACGCTTCTGAAGCCAGCCGATCGCGCCCGCAGTGTTGAGGTCGTCGTCGAGCAGGGCATCGAATTCTTCCGAGTCGATCGGACCGCTGGCCCGAGCCGGCAAGCCGGCAGCGGCCGAGCGCAATAGCTCGAGATCCGCGTACAAGCCGCGCAGACCTTTGGTGGCGGCTTCAACCGCTTCGTCCGTGAAGTTGGTGGGCTTGCGATAACCCGTTTGGAGGAAAAAGTACCGGATCGCCGCCCACGACTGGCGCTCGAGCAGCTCGACGAGGGGCACGAAATTGCCGAGCGATTTGCTCATCTTCTGGCCGTCGACGTTGAGCAGACCGGCGTGCATCCAGAGCTCCGCCATCGGATGTTTTCCGGTGAAACTCTCAGTCTGCGCGATCTCGTTCTCATGGTGGGGGAAGATGAGATCGGTGGCCCCGCCGTGGATGTCGATCGTGTCGCCGAGATAACGGCGCGACATCGCCGAGCATTCGATATGCCAGCCGGGCCGCCCGGGCCCCCACGGGCTATCCCATGTCGGCTCGCCCGGCTTCGCCTTCTTCCAAAGCGCGAAGTCGAGCGAATCGTTCTTCTGCTCGCGCACTTCAAAGCGGACGCCGGCGCGCAGTTCATCCACATGGCGGCCGCTCAATTCGCCGTAACGCGCAAACTCCTTGACCTTGAAATACACGCCGTCGGCGGTCTCGTAGGCGGCGCCGCTCGCCACGAGACCTGAGATCATCTCGACGATCGCCGGAATCTCTTCCGTCGCACGCGGCACGACGTCGGGTTCGCGCAAGTCGAGGCGGCGCGCGCATGCATTAAACTCGCCGTAGAAGCGCTCGACGATCTCGCTCCATGAAACGCCATCCTTATTCGCCCGATCGATGATCTTGTCGTCGATGTCGGTCAAATTCTGCACAAAGCGAACGGCATAGCCGCGCGCGGTCAGATGGCGGCGCAGGACATCGAAGGTGAGAAACGTGCGCGCATGCCCGAGGTGCGGATGCGAATTGGGTGTGAGGCCGCAGACGTAGATGGTGACCGCCGGCGGCGACAGCGGTGTGAGTTCGTCGAGCCGGCGCGTTCGGCTGTTATAGACGCGGACCGCCATACGGCTCCCCGCTGCGGGCTTTTTCTTCGAGCGCATCCACGCGCCGGACGAGCGCCTGAATGGCTTCGTCTTCCGGATCCGGCATGTCGACGTGCGGAAAGACGGGCTCGGCTACTTTGATGCCGTCTTGGTGCACGACGTGCCCGGGTACGCCGACCACGGTGCTGTTCGGGGGCACGTCTTTGACGACCACCGCCCCCGCTGCGATCTTCGCATGCGCGCCGATGACGATCGCGCCGATGATCTTCGCGCCCGCCCCGACCACGACTCCCTCTTCCAACGTCGGATGGCGCTTGCCGTGCTGGAGGCTCGTTCCGCCAAGCGTCACGCCCTGATAGAGCGTGCAGTCGTGTCCGATCTCCGAAGTCTCGCCGATCACCACGCCCATGCCGTGATCGATGAAGCATCCGCCGGCGATCTCGGCGCCGGGATGGATCTCGACCCCTGTCCAAAAGCGCGTCACGTGCGAAAGGAAGCGCGGCAGCACCGGCACGCCCCAACGCTGGAGCGGATGGATAAAACGGTGGGCGAAGACGGCGTGAAATCCCGCATAGCAAAGCAGAACTTCGAGCCAATTGCGCGCGGCTGGGTCACGCTCAAAGCATGCCCGCCAATCGTGGGAAATCTGGGTGAATATCGACTCGTGACGCATTGGTCCATCCTGCTATCGTGTTTGCGGCCGCCGGCGGATGGCCCGCCGGCTTAAGGCAACGGGCGCCTCATGCGCCCGGTCAACAGGAGCAACAGCAGATCGAAGGCCTTGCCGGCGTCACTAATGTCATCACCAAGATGTGATTCAATCCGACGGCGGCCGGTCCTTCCACGCGAGCGCGCGCCGGACGCGGGAAGCCACGCGCGACGCCCCTAGCAAGGGCAGCAGCAGGGGCAGTTCGTGGCCGTGGTCGTTGCCGGTCACTGCCGCGCGGATGGGTCGGAAAAGAGCGCGGCCTTTCACGCCGTGGCGTACGCCGAGCGCCGCGAGCGCGTCGCGGGTCACGGCTGCAGCCCACCTGTCCGTATTTTTTTCGCACGCATCCGCGATCGACGCAAACTCTTCGAGCATTGCCCGCGCCGCTGACGGTTCGAGCGCGTCGGCGACGGCCGGATCGATCGCGAATCCATCGTCAAAGATCGCGGCCGCTTCTTTTGGAATATCGGAGAGCACGTGGACGTGCTCCGTGAGCGTGCGATCGAGCAATGCGCGCCAATGCGGGTCGTTGAATTCCGGCAGTGCGCGGACGGACTCGTCCATACCCGCCCATTGCATGACGAGGGCTATTCGCTCGTCGTCGGGCAAGCCGCGCAAGTAGTGCGCGTTGAACCACTGCAATTTGCCGTGGTCGAAAACAGCCGGACTTTTGGCGACGCGGTCGAGCGAGAAGGCGCCGACCAGTTCGGCAAGCGAGAAGAATTCGCGGTCGTCGCCTGGCGACCAGCCGAGCAGCGCGAGATAGTTGATCAGCGCCTGCGGCAAATATCCTTGCTCCCGGTATTCCGCCACCGCCGTGGCGCCGTGCCGCTTGGATAGCTTTTGGTGGTCTGGCGCGAGGATCATCGAGACGTGCGCGAACAGCGGCTGCGGGCGCTCGAGCGCCTCGTACAAAACGACCTGACGGGGCGTGTTCGGAAGATGCTCGTCGCCGCGGATCACGTGCGTGATGGCCATTTCACTGTCGTCTACGACTGCGGCGAGATTGTATGTCGGCAAGCCCTCCGATTTGACGACGACGAAGTCGCCGATCGTGCCGGCCGGAAAATGCACCGAACCGCGGATGAGATCTTCGACGTACACGTCGCGGTCCGGCATCGCAAAACGAAGCGCGGGCTTTCGGCCGGCGCGTTCGTGATCCGATCGCGCTTCCGCGGTCAGCGTGCGGCACTTGCCTGAGTAGCGCGGCGGCAATCCTTTCGCTTCTGCCGCTGCTCGTTCGGCATCGAGCTCTTGCGGCGTGCAATAACAAGGGTATGCCTTTTCGAGCTCGAGCAGGCGCGCCGCGGCGAGCGCGTAGCGGTCGCGGCGGTCGGTCTGGCGATAGGGCCCAAACGGGCCGCCGATGTCCGGCCCTTCATCCCAATCGAAACCGAGCCAGCGCAAGTCGTCTTGGATGACCGTTTCGGAGTCGGCCGACGATCTTGCCGTGTCGGTGTCTTCGGAACGGAGCACAAGCGTGCCGCCGTGTTTTCGCGCGAACAGGTAATTGAAGAGCGCCGTCCGTGCACCGCCGACATGCAGCGTACCGGTCGGCGCGGGTGCGAAGCGAACGCGGACCTTCGGGTCGTCGGCCATCATGCCCGCGCCTCCGTGCCGGCCGGGCCGCTGTTGGTCAGGATGTTCGCGATCGCGTAGGCCGCCACGCCTCGCCCTTCGCCCTCGAATCCGAGCCCTTCTGTGCGCTTGGCTTTGACGCTGACGCAATCCAGCTTTACGCCGAGGGCGCCGGCGAGATTGGACCTCATCTGCGCGACGAACGGCGCCAGCGCCGGCTCTTCGGCCACCACCGTGCAATCGACATTGCCGATGTCGAAACGCTCCGCTTTGACGAGCGAAACCGCCCGCCGGACAAGCTCGACGCTGTCGGCGCCTTTGAATCGGGGATCGCCCGCCGGAAAGTGCGTGCCGCAATCTCCGAGCGCCGCTGCGCCGAGCAATGCGTCGATCAGCGCGTGCGCCACCACGTCGCCGTCGGAGTATCCGTCCAATCCACGTTCGAACGGCACGACCACGCCGGCAAGCACCAGCGGCCGGCCGGCGACGAGCGGATGGGCGTCAAAGCCGAAGCCGACTCTCAATGCGCGGTCCGCCGTTGCGCCGCGATCTGCGCCGCGACGGTCAAATCTTCAGGCGTGGTGATCTTGATGTTGTCGTAGGAACCTTCGATGATCTGCACGTCGGTTTCGCCGGCCGCCTCCACGAGCATGGCGCAATCGGTGCCGACAAATCCGTCGCGCTCCGCCGCCTCGTGCGCGCGCATCAGCACGCCATACGCGAATGCCTGCGGCGTCTGCGCTGTCCACAGCGTCTCGCGCGCCACGGTTCGAAGAACAACGCCGCTTTCGCTCGCCTGTTTGACCGTATCTTTGACCGGCACGGCGAGAATCGCCGCGCCGTTCGGGCCGGCGGCCGCCGCGACGCGCTCGATCTGATCGGCCGTGACAAAGGGCCGCGCGCCGTCGTGCACGAGAACGATCGCGGTGTCGGTCGGTGCCGCGCGCAACGCTGAGTATACCGAATCTTGCCGGCGCACACCGCCCGCGACCACCGCTCGCACTTTCCCGCCGCCAAGCGCGCGCGCAAGGGCCGCAAAGGCGTCTCGCTCATCCGCTTCGCACGCGATGACAACGTCAGTGACAAGCGCGCAGTCCGCAATCGTCGCAAGCGACCATGCCGCGACGGGTTTGCCATCCAGTTCGTGCAGTTGTTTTCGCATGCCGAGCCGGGCGCCGCGGCCTGCTGCCGCCAGGATGGCGGTGACGCGCGTGGGCGCCATCGTCTTCAGCGCTTCACCTTGGCAAAGATCATGCGCCCTGCCGCGGTCTGCAAAACCGACGTCACTTCCACCGCCACCGCTTCGCCTTTGAGCGCGCGCCCGTTCTCCACGACGATCATCGTGCCGTCGTCGAGGTATCCCACGCCCTGATTGAGCTCTTTGCCCTCTTTGACGATGGTCACCGCCATCGCCTCGCCGGGGATCACCACCGCCTTTAGAGCGTTCGCCAGTTGATTGATGTTGAGGATCTTGACGCCTTGAAGGCTGGCCACGCGATTGAGATTGAAGTCATTGGTCAGGATATGCGCGCCCATATCGCGGGCGAGCACGACGAGTTTGCCGTCGACGTCGCGTTCCGGCACGTCGCGGTCGAGCACTTCGAGCGACTGCGAGACGTCGCGAAGCTGTGAAAGCACTTCCAGACCTCTGCGTCCGCGTCCGCGTTTGAGGCTGTCCACCGAATCGGCGATGGTCTGCAGTTCGCGCAGCACGAACTTGGGGACGATGAGCCGACCGTCCACGAATCCCGCTTGCACGATTTCAAGGATGCGTCCGTCGATGATGACCGACGTATCGAGCAGCTTCGGCGGCGCATCGCCTCCGTGCATCGCGCCGCGCGTCCAGGTCGAAAGCCGCTGGCGCAGGCCGACGCGCACACCGAGATAGCTGAAGAACAGCGTGATCATGGTGTAGAGGACGAACGAAAGCATCGGGCCGTAGCGCGGCAATTGGTTGAACCCGCTGAAGATGTCGCGCACGAAGAACGAAACGGTGAGTCCGACGATCAATCCGATCGCGCCCGAGAGCGCCTCGGCCGGCTGCAGCCGTGCGATGCTGTCTTCGATGCCGTAGATCAGCTGCTCGAAGGCGCGGAAGAACAGCGGCGAAACCGCGATGCCCAAGAGCGCGCCGAGGACGGGAAGTCCGATGTCGCGCAAGAGCGCCATCATGCCGATGGCGCCGATGAACGCTTCGAAGTGCAAGGAAAGCTCGTGGCCGCCGATGATGCCGAGGATGCAGAACAGCACGGCGAATGTGGTCCGCAGAGCGAGATTGGTCACGTTGGCTCGTTTCGAGAGAGATCGGGGGAGAGGAATTCGGCGCAGACGGAGTTGGCAAGCAATCGGCCTCTGCCGGTGAGACGCGCGCGTGCGCCATCGTCTTCGAGCAACCCGGCCGCCGAGCATTTTTTCCGGGCCGCGCGAAAGACCGACGCCGAATCGATCCCGAAGCGGCGCGCGAAGTCCGCGTCGACGATTCCTTCGTCGGTCCGCAATGCCAGCATCGATGCTTCGCCGATTCGCCGTTCGATAGATAAACGCTCCTCATACGCGCGCACCGGCCGGCCCGTTTCCATCGCCGCGCAATAACCCTCGAAATCGCGCTGATTCGCGTACCGCAGCCCACTTTCGTAACCGGCGGCGGACATGCCGAACGCGAGACAATCACGTTGCCGCCAATAGCCGATGTTGTGCGCGCTCTCGTAACCCGGCAGCGCGAAATTGGAGATCTCGTAGTGCGCGAATCCCGCATCATTCAAAATCGCGTCCGCGGTCTCGAGCTGATCGGCCACGAGTTCCTCATCGGGAAAGTCCAGCGGGTTGCGCGCGTACCACGACGCATACGGCGTACCTGTTTCGATGGTGAGGCCGTAGACGGAGACGTGCGTCACCGGACTTGCGACGGCGGCGTGAAGCGACGCCTCGAACGACGAGCGAGTCTGTCCGGGCGCGCCGGCGATCAGATCGAGGCTGACGTTTTCGAATCCGGCGGCACGCGCCGCGTCGAGGAATGCCGTCGCTTGCGCGGCCGAATGATCTCGGCCCAATCGATGAAGCTCGACATCGTCAAACGACTGCACGCCCACCGACAAGCGATTGATGCCTGCATCGCGCCAGCGGTCGAGGTCCGAAAGACCGCGCGAGGGATTCGCCTCGAGCGTGACTTCGATCGTGCCAGGATCGATGGCGAACCTCGCGCATAGGCGCTCCATCAAACTTTCGATCCGCGCAGCGGGCAGCGCCGAAGGGGTGCCGCCGCCGAAGTAGACCGTCGCGATGCCGCCCGCCGGTTTTGCGGCGCGCTCGATCTCGGTTTGCAGCGCCGCGCAGTAGCGCTCGATAGCTTGTTGGCGCGTGCGGACGACCGCGAAGTCGCAATAGGGACAGATGCGGTCGCAAAACGGGATATGCACGTACGCGCCGGTGCCGGTGTCGGCAATCGAAGCGGCCCAGCGCGGCGCCGGTGACGTTACGGGATGAAGCATACGCCGACCGCGCCCGGGCCGGCGTGAGTCCCGACGGTCGGCCCTATGTCGCAAGTGATTTCCGAGACCGGCTCGGTGGCGATCCGCAGCCGCTCGCTGATGGACGCTGCAAGCTCGGGCGCGACGGAGTGCAGGATTGCGATCCGTGCACGGGCTTTGTCCGGCATGCGGTCTATGGCCGTCTGCACGAGTTGATCCACCGCGCGCGTGAACGTGCGCACTTTGGTGTGCTCGCTCACGGCACCGTCTTTCAGCGTGAGTATCGGCACGATTTTCAAGACGTTTCCCACTAGTCCTCGAACGCCGCCGATGCGGCCGCCGCGGGCGAGGTATGTGAGGCTTGGAACGGTCGCGAACAGTTGGACGTGCGGCAAGTCCGCGCGAATCGCTTTCTCGACGTCGTCGAAAGAAGCGCCTTCGGTGAAGCGGTGTCGCGCATCGATGGCCAGCATGGCGATCCCGGCGGAAACGCATCGCGTATCGATGACCGATATGCGCCGCGCGTCCACCATCGATGCGCCGATCGACGCAGCGTTGAACGTGCCCGACAGCGCGGCGGAGATGTGCAGCGAAAGAATGCGCTCGGCGCCGGCATCGAGCAGGCGACGGTAGGTCTCGACGAACGCGGCCGGCGCTGGCTGTGCGGTGATCGGCGGCTGCGGGCTCGTCTCCAATTTGGCATAGAACTCGGTGCTGGAGAGGTCGACGCCGTCGCGATACTCCTGATTGCCAAAGCGGATGGTCAGCGGCACGACGTCGACGCCGTTTGCTTGGGCGAGTGCGCCCATGTCCGCGGCCGAGTCGGTGACGATCGCAAAGCGCTCGCTCATACGGCTGCCCTCGTCGCGTCGGCGATCGCGCCGAGAACGTCCTGACGGACGGCGGTCAGCGCGGCCCGGCACGCGCTTTCGACGGCGAACGAATCCGTCCGGCCGTGACCGATAAGGCAGACGCCACGCACGCCGAGCAAGGGCGCGCCGCCATATTCGCGATAATCGAGCTTAGCCCTGACGCGCCGCAGGGCGGGAAGCATCAACGCGGCGCCGGCGCGCGCGCGCAAATTCTCCTTCGACGCGCGGCGCACGGAGCCGAAGATGTATTCCGACGTCGCCTCGACGAGCTTGAGGGCGACGTTGCCGACGAAGCCGTCGCAGACGATGACGTCGGCGTCGCCCAAGAGAAGATCGCCGCCTTCGACGTTGCCGATGAAATCGATTGGCGCCGCCCGGAGCAATGGAAACGCGGAAGCAGTCAAGGCGTTGCCCTTTCCCTCTTCTTCACCAACGGAGAGGAGGCCGACTTTCGGCGCTGCCACACCGAGCACGCCGCGAGAATACGCGACGCCCATCAACGCGAACTGCACGAGCCATTCCGGTTTGCAATCGACATTGGCGCCCGAGTCCAACAGCAGCATCGGGCCCTTTATCGCGGGCCATGCGGTCGCGAATGCCGATCGCGCGATGCCGGGCAGCGTGCGCAGTCTGATCGTCGCGATCGCCAAGAACGCTCCGCTGTTGCCCGCGGAGAAGGCGGCGTCGGCGTTGCTGTCGCGCACGAGCTCGATGGTGCGGCCCATGGACGTCTGGCCGCCGCGGCGCAGCGCGGCCGACGGCGCTTCGTGCATCGACACTTCCTCTGAGGCATGAACGATACGGACATTAGCGGCGGCGCCCGCCGCTGCGAGCAGAGGAGCGATGCGCTTTTCGTCGCCGACCAGCAACAGTTGAAATCCCAGCGCCTTGGCCGACTTGCACGCGCCCGCCACGACCTCCGCCGGGGCGAGGTCGCCTCCCATCGCGTCGATCGCGATGCGAACGTCGCTAGCGTTCAATGCAGACCACGTAGTCGGAAGACGGCTGTCCACCGTAGTAGACTTCGACAGCCATTTTCGGATAGGCGACGCGCACCGCGCCTGCCAGCGCTTCCGCATCCTTAAGTTTGCGGCTCGCGCCGTAGTAGAGCGTGGTGAGCTGCGCGTCGCTCGTCCCGCTCTCGCGCACGAGCGCGACGGCGATGCCGGCCGCGTCCGAACCCTCCACGAGCCGCTCTGGACTTCCGTTGCGCGCGTCGAGAGAACCGACAAGCTGATTTCTTTTCACGGCGACGCCGCCGATCTCTGCGTCACGGCCTGCTGCGAATATGGAGCCGCTCGCAGCCACCGTGGATTCGGCCGCAAGTTCGTCCGGCGCGACTTCTGCGTCTTGCGGTTTGTTCAACAAGGCGAAGAGCGTGGAAATCCCATCCCCGACGGTCCGCGTCGGCACGACCAACACGCGACGGTCGGTCAGGCGTCCGACTTCGTTGGCCGCGAGAATGACGTTTTTATCGTTGGGAAGCAGGTAGACGACCGGCGCCAGCACTTTGTTGACCGCGACGAGCAGGTCTTTCACCGACGGATTCATGGTCGCTCCGCCGAGAACGGTCACGTCGGCGCCAAGCTCCTTCGCTATCTTGACGAACCCCTCGCCGGGCACGACGGCGACGATGCCGCGCGGCTTTGCTTCCCGGTCCACCACCAAGACGTTATGCTGCTCTTCCATGTTGTCGATCTTGAGCTTGGAGACTTCGCCCAGTTCGCGCACGCTCTCCGCAACTTTTTGCGGAAAGTCGGTGTGGAGATGGACACGGATCGTGCCTTCGCCGCCCGCGACGATGAGCGAATCGCCTTGCGTCATCAGCTGTGAGCGCAGCTCGTCGACGCCGACCGTGGCTTTCGTCAGCACGAACTCGGTGCAAAAGCGGTTGACCTCGACATGCTGTTTGTTCGTGAACGTGATCGCTCGCACCGGTTTGCGCGGGAACGCCGTCGTGTATGTCGCGCGGCCGGGAAGCATGCGCAAAATGCCCTCCATGAAATACACAAACCCTTGCCCGCCCGCGTCGACGACTTTGGCCTCTTTGAGGATGGCGAGTTGTTCGGGCGTCTTTTCGAGCGCTGCGTTGGCGGCGACGACAACCGCGAGCATGACGCGATTGAAATCCGGTTCGGAGACGGCGGCCTTGAAGGCTGCCTCCGCCGCGGCCGACGCCACGGTCAAGATAGTGCCTTCCACGGGTTTGAGCAATGCTTGTCGCGCCGCATGCACGCCGTCGCCGAGCGCGGTTGCGAAGTCGACGGTGCCGATGGCGTTCTTGTGCCGCACCGCGCGCGCAAAGCCGCGGAACATCTGCGAGATGATGACGCCGGAGTTGCCGCGAGCCCCCATGAGCGCGCCTTCCGCAGCAGCGGCGGCGACGACCTTGAGATCGATGCTGTGCGCGGCGCGCGCTTCGATCATGGCGCTGCGCACGGTGAAAAGCATATTCGTGCCGGTATCGCCGTCGGGCACGGGGAAGACGTTCAGGTCGTTGATGACCGAGCGGTACTTCCTGAGGAAATACGTGCCAGCTATGACGAAGTTGGCAAACGTCTTTCCGTCGCAGCTGGTGATTCGCACACCTGACGTCTACGACGTCCCGTATAGCTGACCCTTGAAGCCCGCGTGCCGCTGTGGTATTATAGCGAGGTTGCTCTAGTCCGAGGAGAATCTTTTCATGGCCAAGCGATGCGACGTTTGCGGCAAAGGGCCGGCGTCCGGAAATAACGTCAGCCACTCGATGCGCAAAACGCGCCGTCGCTGGCTGCCGAACCTGCAGTCCGTCCGCGTCAAAGTCGGCGGCACGGTGAAGACCTCCAAAGTATGCACCGGCTGCTTACGATCGAAAAAGGTCACCCGCGCAGTCTAAACTCATGTTTTCCTGTAGGGCCGACCTTTATGGTCGGCCCTAATTTTTTTTTGGCCGACCATAAAGGTCGGCCCCACAGAATTGGTCGGCCCCGCAGATTAACCCAGGTGGTTGTAGCCGCGCGGTTCCAGCAGACGGCGGCCGGCGTCGTCCTCGATCCACACAACGCCGTCGCCCGGTTCGAAGCGGCCTATAGGCGAGAGCGATGTTCCGCATCGATGCTTCAACGCACTCGCAACATGTTTGAACGCGCGCCGCGAAGCTGCGAGCAGCAGCTCGTAGTCGTCGCCGCCGTGCAGGATGAGCTCGAGGGGCTCGACCTTGAGCGCGTTGGCCGCCGCGCGCAATGCGCTGGCCGGCTCGAGCAATCGTAGATCCACGACGGCGTCAACTCCGGATGAACGCGCCATGCGCGCGACGTCGCTCGAGATGCCGTCCGAAATGTCCATCATCGCGTGCACGGCTGCGCTGCCGCCGAGGAACGCGCCTTCGCGTAGCCGAGGCAGCGGCCGCAGATACGCGCCGCACACCGCATCGCGATCACGAACATCCAGCGTCTGCGCGATTCCCGCATCCAATACGCGCAATCCCGCCGCGGCGAGCCCGAGCGCACCGGTAAAGGCGATCACGTCGCCGGGCTTTGCTCCGCTCCGCAGCCGCATGCGCGTGCGGCGCACGTCGCCGGCCACGGTCACGCCGATGGTGAACACCGGTGACCGCACGATGTCGCCGCCGACAACTGCGCAGCCGGATGCGCCGGCAAGTTCTGCTATCCCTCGATAAAACGCGACGAGCCACGCTTCGTCTATCGCCGGAGTGAGCCCGAGCGCGAGCACGACGACGGCCGGACGGCCGCCCATCGCCGCGATATCTGAGAGATTCACCGCGAGGGCTTTGCGTCCAATATCTTCCGGCGTCGCGCCCGAAAGCCGGAAATGCGTTCCATCGACGAGCATGTCGGTTGTGATCAAGCTTAGGTGCGAAGCCGGTGCTTTCCACGCTGCTGCGTCGTCGCCGATGCCGGCGCTGACGGATCTTGGGGGCTCACCGAGCACCCGTTTGAGCGACAAGACGAGCGAGTCTTCGGTGAGCAGCGCCGCGATCAGTTCGCCCACAACTCTCGGACGAGTTTGATCGCCGCGCCGGGATTTGGCGTGCCATAGATGCCGGCGCCCATCACGATCGTGTCTGCGCCCGCTCGCCCGACCTCGACGAAGTTCTCCGCGTGCACGCCACCGTCGACCTCAAGCTCGACAGAATAGCCTCCATCCGCGATCATTCGCCGCGCGGCGGCGATCTTCGCGGTGGAGGTCGGAATGTATGACTGACCGCCGAAGCCCGGGTTGACGCTCATGATGAGCAACAGGTCGATGTACGGCAGGATCTGATCGAGTTCGGAGAGCGAGGTGGCCGGATTGACTGCCAGACCTGCGCGCGCTCCGCCGCTTTTTATCTGCTGGATCAGACGGTGCGCGTGCACCGTGGCTTCCCAATGCACGGTCACGATGTTCGCCCCTGCGTCGATGAACTCGTCGACGTACTTCTCGGGTTCCACGATCATCAAATGCGTATCGAACGTGAGCGGCGTGAGCTTGCGAAGGTCTTTGATGATCTTCGGCCCCCACGTGATATTGGGGACGAACCATCCATCCATGACATCGATATGGAAGTAATCGGCGCCGGCCTCGGCGACCACCGCCATCTGCGCACGGATGTCGGCGAAATCCGCCGACAGCAGCGATGGCGCGATCTTTGGGCAGCGGCGCGCGTCACCGAAGCTGGACTTCATGGAGCGCGACTTCGCGTCGCGCGGCGCCCATTCCTTAGAGCGCGGTCGAGTTCACGAGTGCGTCGTCCACGTACGTGTCGATCGTCGCAGAACCGGTGACCGTCACGTCGAACGAGAGCGTGAAGCCGCCGGTCGTGTGCTGGTCATAGAGCGTTCGAGCGCCGGTCGCATCGAGCAAGACAACGCGGATGTGCGCGGGCGATGACGATCCCGGCAGTGCGACCGACACCCGCATGCCTCGCGCGCCCTCCGGGGCCGGAAGCGCGCCGCTCGGCGTGGGCTGCGGCGAACCTTGATCGGGCGAACCGCTGGCGCCGGCAATCGGACTGACTTCAGCCGCCGGACTTTGTTCCAGCGGCACCGGCGTGGGCGGTGCGCCGCCGCTCACTTGCAAGGAGATGCGCTGGTTCGGCAACAGAGGCGAGCCGGCCGACGGATCTTGCGCGACCACCGTGCCTTTCGGTCTCGCTCCGGGCGCGATCGCAAGCTGGGTGATCTTGTCGAGCGGTATGCCTGCGTCTTTTGCAGCCGCAAGCGCGAACGACGCGGATGCACCGACGAAATTCGGCGCATATTTCTGCGGCCTGCCGCCTGCTACGACGAGTTCGACGCGCGATCCGGCCGGCAACGACGTGAACGCATCCGGCTTCTGATCGAGCACCGTTCCCGCGGTGACGTCTTCCTGTCTTTTCGTCTGCACGTCGCCGGCAAACAGATGCGCGTTCTCGAGCGCGACGGTCGCGTCGCGGAGCGACATCGCGCCGACATTCGGCACTTTGACGGTCGGCACGCCGTCGGATACGATGACGTCGACGCTTCGTCCCTCGCGCACCTCTTCGCCCGCCGCAGGCAATTGGCCGAGGATGCGATCCTTCGGTGCCTTAAAATCCGATCGCCGGGCGACGACGTGAAGCGTGACGCGCGAATCAGCCGCGAGCGTCTGCGCCGCCGAGAACTGAAGTCCGATCAACGACGGCACGGTGACCGGGGCGCCGGCGGGCGCGGTGAATGCGTTCCATGTGAACACGAGCCAGACGATGATGATCGCGGAAACCGCAAGCGCAGTCCAAAACGCGATGAAGTACCAAGGGCGTTTGCCGGCCGGCCGTTTTCCGCTCTTGGCGGCTCGCTCGGCGCGCAATTTCGCCGTGCGACGTCCGCCTCGCGGCTCATTCCCGCCGAAATCGCTCACGCAAGCTGTTCCAACACGGCGTCGGGAATGTCGGCATTGCTCGAGAGGCGGGTCACATCTTCATGTTCTTCCAGCGCATCGAGGAAGCGGAGCACTGCGGGCGCGTCTTCCGCGCTCACCGGCGCGAGCGTCTTCGGCACGAGCTCCACGGTGGCCGACTGCACGCGAATCCCGCGCGGAGCGAGCACGCGCCGCTCCACCTCATCGCGGACATTCGAAAGCGATCGCGGCTCGGTCACGATTTCGACGTCTTCGCCGTTGACCGCGACGTCGAGCAGGCCGTCGAGATCGGCGCATTCGAGCAGTTGGTCCTCGGTGATCGCGGCCGAAGGAAAACGGATCACGCCGCGCTCCTCGAACAGCCAGGCGACGCAGCCGATCTCGCCGAGATTGCCGCCATTGCGCGAAAACGCGTATCGCATCTCGGAAGCAGTGCGATTGCGATTGTCGGTCACCGCATCGACGATGACGGCGACTCCGCTAGGGCCAAACCCTTCGTAGCGGATCTCCTCGAAGGCGTCTCCCTTGCCCTCGCCCGTCGCGCGAGCGATCGCGCGCTTGATGTTGTCCATCGGCATGTTGGACTCGCGCGCCTTGGCGACCGCCAACTTCAGCTTGAAGTTCGCATCGGGGTCGGGCACGCCGGATTTCGCGGCGACGATGATCTCTTTGCTCAACTTGGTGAAGATCTGCGCGCGCTGCGCGTCGATCTTGCCCTTGTGTAGGCGGATGTTGTGCCATTTGGAGTGACCGGACATCGACGTTTACCTGTCTGACGTGAGCGGCATGCCAAAGCGCAGCCGGAGGATATCTCTTATGGTCTTGAGGATGACCGCCATTCCTGCGCCCTTGGAATAGCCGGTCGTCCGCGGATAGTGATGGACGCCGCGCTCCATGATCGCGACGCCACGCCGGCTCAACTTGATCAGCAGCTCGGAGCTTATGAACGCTCCGTTCGATTCGAGCGCGAGGCCGTCGAAGACCTCGCGCCGGAAGAGCTTGAACGCGCAATCGATGTCGCGCACGCGCAACCCGAACACCATGCGCACGATGAGTTTGTAGGTTTTCGCGATGAATAGCCGGTGCGGCGGGTCGTTGCGCTTGATCCGAAAGCCGACGACGACGGGTGCCTGCGAGAGCATCGCAAGCGAGCCCGGCAGCTCGTGCAGGTCGAACTGTCCGTCCGCATCCGAGAAAAAAATCAGTTCCTTGCGCGCGCTCGCAAAACCCGTGCGCAGCGAAGCGCCGTAACCGCGGTTGCGCTCGTGTTTGACGAGCCGCACGCGCGGATCGGCCGCAGCCAAGCGCTCGACGATCGCCGCCGTCTCATCGGCGCTGCCGTCGTCGACGACGACGACTTCCAGGTCGGCGGCGAGCGGCGCGCAGGCGGAAAGGGCGTCCGAAACCGTCTTTTCGATGATGTCTTCTTCATTGTACGCCGGAAAGAACACGGTGAGCGACGGAACGCGGATCTCCGCGGCGGTCATATCCATCCAAACCAGTTCGGCGCTCCGTAGTGGAACCACATGCGGTGGTCCCAGCCCCACCACGGGATCGGCGCGCCGTTGAGAATCGGCAAGAAGTAGACGAATCCCCCCACGCAAAGGGCCAGATAGGCGTCGACGCCGACCGCGATCCAGTTGCGATACGTCTTGCTGCGCGCGAGGCCCACTTCCCACAGCCGCAACATGACGTACGTCGAGCACAGACAGATGAGCGCGGTGTTCGAATAGAAGTTGTATTCAAAGTCGATGCGCGTCGATGCAGCCCACGGCACCCACTGCCAGAAGTACATGATGACGACGAACAGCATGCCCTTATGCCGCTCGCGCCAAGCCAGCACGCCTGCGGCCGGCACAGTGATCACGCCGGCAAGCCACACGTACGGATTCGGCAGCGCGATGATCTCGGAGACTAGGTGATTTGGGTCCGGAGCGCCTGGAAACTCTTTCCAGAAATAAGAGACCGGGCGGATTTCGAACGGCCAGCTCCACCAAGCCGATGCGTACGGATGCGTCGCGACGAGATCGTGATGGTAATGCCACATGATGCTCTGCAGCCAGATCAGCGCGGCGAATCCCTTATGGCCGCCTTGGCTCGGGTCCATCGCAGTGTGCACGGCGTGCTGGAAGTTGGGCACGTAGCAGAGCACGTAGATGACAAGGGTCGCGAAGACGATCGAAGAGATGTAGAGCGGCAACCGCGCGGCAAACGGATTGCCCCAGATAAAGCGCGCGCCTGCGCTCGTCGCCTTATCCCATGCGCTGGGCAGGAATTGCTGTGCGGTGATGAGTCCCCCGACGAACCAGAGCCCGGCGAGGTCGAACAAACCGTACCACTTGCTTGCGATCATCGCAGCGACCGAAAGCGCGGTCAGCACGAACCAGAACGTCCACGGTTGCGAGTCGCGAACGTGCGTGCCGCGCCAGTTGCCCTCGATCGTGCCGTCTCGTTTACGTCGCAGCTTTCCGTCGGGCGTCGTGATCTCCGCCCCTTCGTTCGTCCACACCACGCGCGTGTCGCCGTCGGTCGTGACCGCGTTCTTAAAGGGACGTCGCTCTCCCGAAGGCAGCATGATGCCGTCGCCGTCCAGGACGACGCCGTCGCCGAACACCACTGCGCTGCGCGCCTTTTCAAAAGCGGCAGTGCGCGCGAAGAGCCACACGGCGACGCCGCCGAACGCCGCGACTGCGAGCAGATACGGAACGATGGACGCACTTTCAGTGGCGGGAGTGCCGGTCACGATAGCCTGGATCTTCAAGTAGGCGAGTACGCTGAGGAACGCCGCGATGCTCGCAACAATTCCGTTCGTCGACGGATAGCTGACCGGCCCCGGGCGGGCGACGATCTGGGATGCGATGATGAGTCTGTATGCGCAGTACATGGTGAGCAGCGCGAGAAATCCCATGAATATCTCGGGCTGCGCGATGCGCGCTTGCACGTACCAGTAGTCACTCGTCACGAGCAGCAGCACCGCCGCGGTGGCCGCCGGCGTGGACGAGAACAGCCGCTTGGCGAAACCGTAGAGCAGCGGAATGGTCAACACGCCGCACACCGCGCTCGTCATGCGCGCACCGAACGGATCGCCGGCTTTGAAGACCAGGTTGAAGAGCCACGCCCCCGCGGCATAAAGAAGCTTGATGAACGGCGGATGCGTCCATTCGTAAAGATCTTTGCCCTGCAAATACTCTTGCGCAGCGCGGGCATAGTAGATCTCGTCGAAATACCGGTCGGTGGGATATCGAATGCCGGTGAAGAGGAGCAGCGCCGCCACGGCCATCCAACCGCCCACGATGATGTAGTCGGCACGCGTCCAGCCGACGAGGCCCTCAAAGACCGAACGGTATGCGCCGCCTCCCACGGAAAAGGCCTGTCTGATCCGGACGAACGACTCCGCAAGCGACGCATCCATCTCATCGACGAGATACGACCCCGCGACGGCGAACAGCACCAGCACGTTGATCAGCGAAAGCCCGTGCACTTCGAACGGATTGAGGTCGGCGCTCGGATGGTATAGATATTGCAGCGCGTACGTGAGATTGAACATGAACGAGACCGAGAGCAGAACGAGGGCCGCCTTTGGCAGCGCGCCTCGGTTCCACAGCAACGGCAAGACGGCGAGAGCCGAGAACATATACCGCTCGTGCACGCGAGTGGTGAGCATGAAGTAGCCAAGCAACGCGATGAAGCACGCGGAGACAAACCGGTACTGCCGCTCGCTCACGTCCATGTCCGGACCGGTCGTTCGCCATTGCCGCCAGGTGAGCGCGGCCAAGAGAAAGACGAAGATCGCGATGCCCCAGTCGTATTGCGGGAAGCCTAAACCGGGGATGCAACCGCCGCCAAGAGAGGGCGGCAGGCAGACGCGGACCACTTCGGTGTCGGGCTGCCACATGTCGCGGACGATCGAATACAGATTAAATGCATTGGCCGAGTTGACCTGATAGACGCTGACGCCCGTTTGATAGCGCTGGTAGAGCCATGTCAGTACGCCCACCGGATCGAAGTTGGGCGCAAACGGTATGGAGCCGATCCACGCGACGGCTGCGCCGATCACCGGGGCAAGCAGCACGCGCCATGAGAACTGGCGCCGGAGCTGCCACGCGATGAGGAGCGGTGCGACGACCAACGGCTGCGGCTTGATGAGCACGGCAAACGCAAGGGCCGCCCACGCGAATTCGAACCGGTCTTCCAATGCGAGGTAGATGGCGAGGACGAGGAAGACCGCCGCAACCGAGTCCGCCTGGCCCCAATACGCAGACACGAACCACGAAATGGGATTGAGGACGAAGACTGCGACTGCCCAGAGAGCGCCCGCGCCAGGCCAGGTCCGCCGCGCGATCAAGTAGATGAGGACGCCGATGCCGATGTCGGACACTATGGCCGGCAGCTTGCAAAGGAAGAGCAAGTGGAAGTAGTCGTTTGAGGCAAAGAACCGCGCGAAGATCTGGCCGACGCACCACAGCACGAGCATATAGCCCGGCGGGTAATCGACGAAACCGGCCCTCGCGTAGAATGCTTTGACGCCGAACTTATTGAGGCTGAGCGTCCACGATTCGAAGCTTCCGATGTCCGTCACGTGCCCTTGTGACGGCAACAAAATGAGCCGGATCACTAGACCGGCTCCGAGGATGATCAGCAGCCACATGACTTCGCGCGACGAGAACGGCACGCGCCGCTCGCTGGGCTGCTTGATTTCCGACACGACGCTCACGCTTCGTTACCGTCCGCTCCACGCCTCTACGAATTCAGCAAGCGCGTGAATGTCGCGCGCGCCCTCTCGCGCCGCATCGGCATTTTCGGCAGCCGCGCGAACGCCTGCCTCGCGCGCGCCCGCCGCCTCGAGTTCGGCGCGCAGCGCGCTGACGACGCGGTCGTCAAGTCCTGTTCCCGGCCTGCTGTAGGCTTTGCGGATCGCGGCGCCCGCGCCGGCCGGGGCGTGCTCCAGCGCCCACACGACCGGAAAACTCTTCTTGCGCCTGCCCAAATCGGCGCACGCCGTTTTGCCGGTGCGATCGGTTTCGCCCCAGATGCCCTCGATGTCGTCGCGGATCTGAAAATACAAGCCGAAGCGCCGTCCGACTTCCGCACATCGCGCCACGTCTTCGTTGGATGCACGCGCGCACAGAGCGCCGAGCCGCGCCGAGCAGGCGAACAGCGCCGCGGTCTTGCCCTCGATCATCTCAATGTACCAAGAGGTCGTCGCTGTCGCGTCACCTTCCCCCGCCAAGTCGAGCGCCTGACCGCGGCACATCGCTATGTGTGCTCGCGCGAGCGACGCCGTCATCGCATAAGCGATATCCGTGCCGAGCAGCTCCGCGACCGGTTCGAGCGAACGATATGCGAGCGCTCCCACGACGTCTCCGCAATTGACGCCGTGCGCTAGACCAAATTCGGACCAGACGGTCGCCCGCCCGTGCCGCAATTTGTCGCCGTCTTCGATGTCGTCGTGGATGAGCGAGTAATTGTGCAAGAGTTCCACAGCGGCGCATGCGGGCAACGCGACGGCGTCGCTCGCGCCGAATGCGCGTGCTGCGGCAAGAACGAGTCTTGGCCGCAGACGTTTGCCGGTTCGCGCGCGTTCCGGTTCGGCAAGTCCGAAGTGATGACGCAGTTGAGACCGGAGCGGCTCGCGATGCGCGGCATCTTCGATGACATCGCGAAGATACTGCTCGAACGGACCGAGCGTACCGGCGGCTTCCGAAATGACCCTCAGACCTCGACGGTGCGAGCTTCCGGGAACCAGTCGCGCAAGCGAGCGACGACGTCGTCCGCGAGAAATCCGGGCGTGGACGCGCCGGTCGCGATGCCGATCCGTTCATCGCCGCGGAACCAGTCGCGCTGCAGATCGCCGGCGTTTTCCACGAGGTACGCGCGGGCGCCCTCGGCCTCGGCGATCTCCGCGAGGTGGCGCGTGTTCGCCGATTTCGTGCCGCCGATGACCACCATGGTGTCGACGTCGCGGGCGAGATCGCGCGAAGCGTCTTGACGGCCTTGCGTATCGGAACAGATCGTGTTGTAGACGCGGACCTCATAGTTGATGGCCGCGATCTTCCCGACGAGTTCTTTGAACTTGTCGCCGTTCAGCGTGCTTTGCGAGACGATGGCGATGCGGCGCATGCGACGGATCTCGGTTTCATCTTGGGGCCACTCGTTCATGACGAGGCAGCCTTCGGCGTGACCGGCAATGCCTTTGACTTCAGGATGGTTCGGATCGCCTAAGATCACGACGCTGCGGCCTTCTTCGGCGAGCCGGGCGGCAAGTCGCTGCGTGCGGGTGACCATAGGGCAAGTGGCGTCGGCGACGCGGAGACCTTTTTGCTCTGCCGCGGCGATGACTTGCGGCGGCAGACCGTGCGCGCGGACGAACAACGTGCCCTCTGAGATCTCGTCGAGACTGTCGACGTTCTTGAGGCCCTTTTCATCGAGTTCGCGCACGATGAGCGGGTTGTGGACGATGTTGCCCATGGTGTGGACGTCGTCGCGCTCGGTCGTTTCCGAAAGCGCCTTCTTATACGTCAGCTCGACGCCGAAGCAAAAACCTTGAGTGCGCGCTTTAAGTATTTCCATGTTCTTGACCGGGCATGAGTCTTTCGATAGCCATTGCGAGATCGAGCGTCCATTGATCGAGTTCAGCCTTCGTCGCTTTTCGTTCCGACCCCTGGAACATCATCGGCTTGCCGATGTTGACTTCGACTGGATCGGTGCGAAAGCGACGAAAGGCGAATTCCGTGTTGACGAGTGCGACCGGCACGACAGGACATTTAGCCGTGGCCGCGATGAGGACCGCGCCGCGCCGCGCCGTCGCCGCTCCGTCGATGTTGCGCGTGCCCTCCGGAAAGATGCCGACGCATTCGCCTGCTCTGAGCGTCTTCAACGCGTGCTTGATGGCGCTCGGGTCGGCGATCTCGCGATTGACCGGAAAGGAGTGCACGTTCCGCAGAATCCAGCCGAGCACGGGAATAGTGAAGAGCTCTTTTTTCGCCATATAGTGGATGGTGCGCGGGAACCACGCGCCGAGAAGCGGTGGATCCAAATACGAGCGATGATTGGCGGCAACGATGAGGGGCCCGGCGAGCGGCACGTTCTCGACGCCGGTTACGCGGGCGGCGTAGAGCAGCGTGGTCAGTGGCCGGAGCACGGCCTTACAAAATGGATATAAGCTCACGGCGCGGCCCCGACGATCTGTGCCAACTTTTCGACGACGTCGTCGATGCTCATGGCGGACGTGTCGATCTCGATCGCATCGGCTGCCTTCAAAAGCGGGGATGCCGCGCGCGTCGTGTCGCGTGCATCGCGGCGTTCGATATCCGCGCGCAGTTGCTCGCGCGTCGTCGAATTCCCAGCGGCGCGCAGTTCGGCGAGACGCCGGTCGACGCGGGCATCGACGCTGGCCGTGAGATAAAATTTGAAACGCGCATGTGGCAGTACGGCCGAGCCGATGTCGCGACCGGCCATGATAACGTTGCGCCCCTGTGCGAAATCGCGCTGTGCGCCGATGAGGCGGGCGCGCACGCGCGGCATGGCCGCGACATGCGAGACGGCGCGGGAGACCTCCGGTGAGAAGAGCTCCGGTCCGAGCCGGACGCCGTCGGCGATCACCGAGTATCCGAGAGGCTCGGCGGCGTCCGGCGCGGTCTGCAAGTCGAGCGCATCGGCAAGTGAGCCCACAGCCGCTTCGTCGTCGGGAGCGATGGCGCGGCGTAGCGCGATGAGCGCGACAGCCCGGTAGAGCGCACCGGTATCGAGAAAGAAACAATGTAGTCGTGACGCCAGCAGGCGCGCCACCGTGCTCTTGCCTGACGCGACTGGTCCATCGATCGCGATGTGCAGGGGACCGGAACCCACAGAAAATCCTTTCACGACGGTCCGTGCCGGCGTCTAGTGCGATACATGCGGTGTTCCCGTGGCGGGCGAGCGCGGTCCTGCCGAAGAAACGCTCGAGTCATGGCAAAGCGGCAGACACACTTCTATTGCAGCGGTTGCGGATTCGAATCACCCAAATGGCTGGGCCGCTGTCCTACATGCGATGCTTGGAATTCTTTTGAAGAAGCGCCGCGCGCACCGAAGACGTCGAACCGTGTCGACCGCCGCGGATCCGGACCGCTATCGGACGCTGTCAAACTCTCCGACGTCGACGGCGCGGCGGCACACCGAATCCCAACCGGAATCGGCGATCTCGACGAGCTGTTGGGCGGCGGTATCGTTCCCGGTGCCGTGTTGCTGCTCGCGGGATCACCCGGCGTTGGCAAATCCACGCTTGCGCTCGCATTGCTGCACGCGCTCGCCGGCGATCACCGCGTGCTTTATTGTTGCGCCGAAGAATCGGCGGGTCAGACCAAGATGCGGGCCGCGCGCGTTGGGGCTTCACCTGAGATCATGCTCATAGCGGACCCCGACGTCGATGCAGTCATCGCGTGCGCGCAAAGCGTGCGCCCAACGCTGCTCGTCGTCGATTCCATTCAGGCGGTCAATCTGTCGAGCGTCGAGGGCGCACCGGGTTCTGTCGCGCAAGTCCGAGAATGCGCGCAATCGTTGACGCGCTTCGCAAAGGAAAGCGGCTGCGCCGTGATCCTCGTCGGGCACGTCACCAAAGACGGCGCGATCGCCGGGCCAAAACTGCTCGAACACGTCGTCGACACGGTGCTGTCATTCGAGGGAGAGCGTCTCGGTACGCACCGGCTTTTGCGCGCCACGAAGAACCGTTTCGGCGCGACCGACGGCGTGTGCGTGTTTTCGATGGCGGACGGCGGCTTGCGCGAAGTCCGCAACCCGTCATCCGTTTTTCTTGGCGAACGGCCGTCGGCCGCTCCGGGCTCAACGGTCGTCGCGACGCTGCAGGGCGCGCGGCCGTTGCTCGTCGAGGTGCAGGCGCTCGTTTCGTCCGCGGGCTACGGAACGCCGCGGCGTCTCGTCAGCGGGCTGGACTACAATCGCGCGTGCATGATCGTCGCTGTCCTCGAACGCCGGCTCGGCATGCAGTTGGGTTCGCATGACGTCTACATGAGTGTCGTGGGCGGGATCAAGGTCGTGGAACCCGCGGCCGACCTCGGCGTCGCGCTCGCCATCGCTTCGGGATTGCGCAACCGGCCCGTCCCCGACGACCTCGTGTGTTTCGGCGAGATCGGACTCGCCGGCGAACTGCGCGCGGTGACCGGCGCGGAGCGTCGGCTTGCCGAAAGCGCAAAGTTAGGATTTCGTGTCGCAGTCATGCCCGGCGGTTCGCGAGAGCGCGTGGCCGTGGGCGATCTTGAATGCAACACCGCGCGCACGCTTGCCGAAGCGATCGCACTTGCACTCGATTGACTGTACTAGGGCAAGCATCGCGTACTAGGGTGAGCAACGCTCACCCAATTGGGCAAGCGATGCTTGCCCTAGTACTGCTCGCTCACCCAATTGGGCAAGCGATGCTTGCCCAATTACTGCTCGCCCACCGACAATCTCGTCGGTCTGGCGGGTGGCGCCAGTCACGGCGCGAATCGTCCAGGCATGACGCCTGATCAGACCGTCGCTATCGACGGCACGAATCTTTCGCTTGCAAAGGTCGCTGCCATCTCGTGCGACGGCGCGAAAGTCGTTCTCGCGCCACATTGCCGCCCTCGCATGAAAGCGGCTCGCGATCTCGTTGAAAAAACGGTGGCGTCAGGCGAACGCATATACGGCGTGACCACTGGCTTTGGCCGCATGAAAAATGTGACGATCCCCCCCGAAGACGCGGTAGAGCTTCAGCGCAACCTCGTCCGCAGCCATGCCAGCGGCGTCGGTGAACCGCTTCCCATCGACGCGACGCGCGCTTCCCTGCTCTTGCGCGCGCATTCGCTCGCCCGCGGCAACTCAGGCGTCCGCATCGAAATCGTCGAGCTCTTGATAGAGATGCTCAACCGGTACGTCACGCCGGTGATTCCGTCGCAGGGGTCGGTCGGCGCGTCCGGCGATCTCGCACCGCTAGCCCACATGGCGCTCGTTCTTGCCGGCGAAGGCGAGGCTTGGCACGACGGCAACCGGCTTCCCGCAGCGCAAGCGCTCGCTGCCGCGGGACTCGCACCTCTCGCGCTTTCCTTTAAGGAAGGCTTATCGCTTATTAACGGCACGCAAGTGATGACCGGCATCGGCGCGCTGGCTCTTGTTCGCGCTGCAAACGCGTGCAAAGCCGCCGATATTGCCGGCGCCATGAGTTTGGAGGCGTTCCTCGGCACCGACGCGCCGTTCGACGAGCGGATGAACGCGCTTCGGCCCCATGCCGGCCAAGCGCATGTCGCCGCGAACATGCGCAGGCTGCTGCGCGATTCCGGCGTCATGGCCTCGCATGCGGACTGCGACCGAGTACAGGACGCATATTCGTTCCGCTGCATTCCCGTCGTCCACGGCGCGGTGCGCGACGGCGTCGCGTTTGTCACGAACACCGTCGAGATCGAGATGAATTCCGTCACCGACAACCCCGTGATCTTCCCCGAAGACGGATTATTCATGAGCGGCGGTAATTTTCACGGCGAACCGGTGGCGCTGGCTATGGACTATCTCGCGATCGCGCTTGCCGAGCTCGGATCGATCGCCGAGCGCAGGATCTACAAGTTGGTGGACGGCGCCGAGGGCCTTCCGCCGTTCCTGACCGAGCACAGCGGTCTGCGCAGCGGCTATATGCTCGCGCAATACACGGCGGCGGCGCTCGTCAGCGAGAACAAGACGCTGTGCGCGCCCGCTTCGGTGGATTCCATCCCCACGTCCGCCGGGCAAGAGGACCACGTCAGCATGGGCACGATCTCCGCTCGCCAATGCGAGCGCGTCATCGGCAATCTCGAAAACGTCATCGCGATCGAACTGCTCTTGAGCGCGCAGGCGCTGGACTTTCGCGCTCCGCTGACCTACGGACGCGGCACCTCGATCGCGCATCGCGCCGTGCGGTCGATGGTGGAGCATCTCGACGATGATCGGATCTTGAGCATCGACATCGCCGCAGCGCGCGAACTCTTGACAAGCGGCGCGCTCGTCAGCGCGGTTGAATCCGAGCTGGGCGCGTTGTAAACATCCTGACCGGCACGAAAGGACGTCGATGACCATAACCTCATCTTCCCGCGTCGTCCGCGCTCCGCGCGGCGCTGAGCTCTCCTGCCTTGGTTGGGGTCAGGAAGCCGCGATGCGTATGTTGATGAACAATCTCGATCCCGAGGTGGCCGAACGGCCGCAGGATCTCGTCGTCTACGGCGGCAGCGGCAAAGCTGCGCGCTCGTGGGAAGCATTCGACGCGATCGTGCGCACGCTGAAGCGGCTCAAGAACGACGAGACCCTGCTCGTGCAGTCGGGCAAACCCGTCGCGGTGTGGCGCTCGCATGAAGGCGCGCCGCGCGTGCTGATCTCCAACTCCATGCTCGTGCCGAAGTGGGCCGATTGGGAGAACTTTCGCAAACTCGAAGCGCAAGGGCTGACGATGTACGGCCAGATGACGGCCGGATCGTGGATCTATATCGGCACGCAAGGGATCTTGCAGGGAACGTACGAGACGTTTGCCGCGCTCGCCGCCAAACATTTCGACGGGTCGTTGAAGGGCCGCATCGTCCTCACGGCAGGTTTGGGTGGAATGGGCGGCGCCCAACCACTCGCGGTGACGATGAACGACGGCGTGGCGATCTGTGTCGAGGTCGACCCTTCGCACATCGCGCGGCGCATCGACGGCCGTTATTGCGACGTCGCCGCGTCGTCGATCGACGAAGCGCTCGCGTTGGCGACGGCCGCAGCGAGTGAACGCCGCACCCTTTCCATAGCGCTGCTGGGCAACGCTGCCGACGTCTTTCCCGAAATGCTGCGGCGGCGAGCCCCGATCGACGTCGTCACCGATCAGACGTCGGCGCACGATGCGCTCACCGGGTATGTGCCCGCCGGGTTCACGCTTGAAGGCGCCGAGGAATTGCGCGACGAGGATCCGGCGCAGTACCAGCGGCGCGCGATCGAATCGATGGGCGTGCAGGTCCGCGCGATGATCGACTTTCAAACCGCCGGCGCGGTCGTGTTCGACTACGGCAACAATATCCGCGCGCAGGCAAAGCTCGCAGGCGTCGAAGACGCGTTTTCGTTTCCCGGGTTCACGCCGGCATTCATCCGACCGCTCTTCTGCCAGGGAAAGGGCCCGTTCCGTTGGGCCGCACTATCGGGAGATCCGGCGGACATCGCGGTGCTCGACGACGCGTTGCTCGAAACGTTCCCCGACAATGCGCACCTGCATCGCTGGATAGCGATGGCGCGTGAGCTAGTGAAATTTCAGGGGCTGCCCGCCCGCATTTGCTGGCTCGGCTATGGCGAGCGCGAGAAATTCGGCTTGAAGATCAACGCCATGGTCCGCTCAGGCGAAGTAAAGGCGCCGATCGTCATCGGGCGCGATCACCTCGATGCGGGCTCTGTGGCATCGCCGAATCGCGAGACCGAGAGCATGCTCGATGGTTCCGACGCGATCGCCGATTGGCCGATCCTCAACGCGCTGATCAACGCTGTGGGCGGCGCGCACTGGGTCAGCCTTCATCATGGCGGCGGCGTGGGCATCGGCTATTCCATTCACGCCGGCATGGTCGTGGTGGCCGACGGCTCCGACGACTCGCACGAACGCTTGCGGCGCGTGCTCACCACGGATCCGGGCATGGGCATCGTGCGCCACGCCGATGCCGGCTACCCCGAAGCCATCGCTGCGGCCGACCGGAACGGGATTGACTGGCGGTTTTAGGTTCATGTGTCGCTCTGTGGGGCCGACTTTAATGGTCGGCCGCTAAGAACAAAATGGGCAAGCGATGCTTGCCCTCCTACAATGGGGTCGGCCCCGCAGATCCCTATTTCGAGTGGAGTGCTTGCCAGGCTTTGCTTGTAGGGGCGTGATCGAGGCGCTCCGCGATGACAGATGTCGCGGCCGCGACTCCGTCCAACGAAACACCCGTCTCGATTCCCATGCCGTGCAGCATGTAGAGAAGGTCTTCCGTGGCTAAGTTGCCCGCGGCGCCCGGCGCGTACGGACAGCCGCCGAACCCGCCGGCGGCGCTATCGATGATCGCGATGCCGCACTGCAGCGCGGCGAGCACGTTCGCAAGCGCGGTGCCGCGCGTGTCGTGGAAATGCATGGCGAGCCGTTCAACTCCGAACCTTGCGTTCAACCGCTCGCACAGATCCGTCACTTGATTCGGCGTCGCCACGCCGATGGTATCGCCGATGGAAAGCTCGTCGATGCCGAGATCGAGCAGTCGATGCGCCACCGATAGCACGGCGCTGGGCGCAACGGCGCCTTCGTACGGGCAGCCGAAGCACGTGGAGACGTATCCACGGACTGCAATGCCTTCCTTCTTCGCGCGCGCGACGACCGGCGTGAAACGCGCGATCGATTCAGCGATGGTCGCATTGATGTTGTGTCGCGTGAACGATTCCGAAGCAGCGGTGAACACCGCGATGTCGCGCGCCCCGGCTGCCAACGCTCGGTCCATTCCGCGTTCGTTCGGAACGAGAACCGGGTAGCGCACGCCTTCTTTCCGGCGAAGGTCGCGCATGACTTCGTCGGCATCGGCGAGCTGCGGAATGGATTTCGGGCTGACGAACGACGTCGCTTCCACGACTGCAAGCCCGGCATCCGCCAATGCTTCGATGAACGCGATCTTGATCGAAGTCGGCACGATCGACTTCTCGTTTTGCAGGCCGTCGCGGGGCCCGACCTCGACGACCTTGACCTGAGCCGGCACACCGCTCATTGTTCGATCCGCACCAGCACGTCGCCGGCAGCCACGGCGTCGCCTTGCGCCACGGTGACTTCGACGACGTTGCCCGCGTGCGGCGCGGCGATGCTGTGCTCCATCTTCATCGCTTCCATCACGACGAGGACTTGATGCGCTTCGACGGCGGCTCCCTTTGCGACGTCGACCTTGACGATTTTGCCGTTCATCGGCGCGGCGACCGAGCCGGCTATGCCGTGCGCGGCATGCCGGTGGCCCTTGGCGGCTTCGGCGACCGTCGGCGGCGGAACGAGCGCGCAATCGGCGTGGAACCGGTCGAACGCAAGCGCGATGGACCCGCGTGTACGCCACGCGACGAACGGCGACGCGATTCCATCCGCGAACGCGACGAATTCTCCGCGGCCGCGCTCCGAAACCACGACCGTGCGGCCGCCCGCGGCGCATTGCCATGTCGCTGAAAACGGATCCCAGTGAATCTTCACCGTAGCCTCGACCGGCCGGACAAATGCCACATAGCGCTCGGAAGAAGCGAGCCGCCATTCTCCCAGCCGCTGCCACGGATCGCCGCGTTGCGGACCGTTGCCTTCCGCCAGCAGAGCCGCGGCGGCACACATGACCGCCAGTTCGTTGTCGCCGTCGCGCGAAAGCACCGAAGGCGTGAAGTACTTGTCGATGAAGCCGGTTGTGGTCTCCCCGCGGGCGAATGCTTCGTTGCGCGCGAGCCAGCGCAAGAACGGCAGATTTGTGGCGACGCCGCCGACTCGGTACGCATCCAACGCTGCGGTGAGCCGCTGGATGCACGCGTCACGCGTCCGATCGGTGACGATCAATTTTGCCAACATGGGATCGTAGTCCGATGAGATGACGTCGCCCGCGATCACGCCCGCGTCATTGCGGATGCCCGGGCCATCGGGGGTTGCGAATGCGGTGAGCCGTCCGGTGGACGGCAAGAATCCGGATGCGGCGTCTTCTGCATAGATGCGCGCTTCTATCGCATGACCTCGCGGCACGACGTCCGCCTGCGACAATGAAAGTGGCCGGCCCGCCGCAATCCATAGCTGCTCGCGCACGAGATCGACGCCGACCACCGCTTCCGTGATCGCGTGCTCGACTTGCAGGCGCGTATTCATCTCGAGAAAATAGTATGAACCGTCCGCGTCGAGCATGAACTCAACGGTGCCCGCATTGATGTAACCGACCGCCGACGCCGCGCGCACGGCGGCTGCGCCCATCTCGGAGCGAAGCGCCTCACCGACCGCGACCGATGGGGTTTCCTCAAGAATTTTTTGGTGACGGCGCTGGATCGAGCACTCGCGCTCTCCGAGATGGATGCACGCGCCATGCGCATCGGCGAGCACTTGGATCTCGATATGGCGCGGCGCGGTGAGATATTTCTCGAGGAACACCGTGCCGTTGCCGAACGCAGCGAGAGCTTCCCGTTGCGCGCCTTCAATGGCGGCCCTCAGTTCTGACGATTCGCGTACGACCCGCATGCCTTTACCGCCGCCGCCGGCCGCGGCCTTGACCAGCAACGGCATGCCGATGAGCTCGGCCGCCGCAAGAAGGCCTTCGTAGGATTGGTCGGCGCCGAGATACCCGGGCACCGTCGCCACACCGGCGGCGTCGGCTGCGCGTTTTGCGGCGATCTTGTCGCCCATCGCCCGCATCGAGCTTGCCGGCGGTCCGATGAACGCGAGACCAGCAGTTGCGCACGCGTCGGCGAACCCAGCATTTTCCGAAAGAAAACCGTAGCCCGGATGCACCGCGAGCGCACGCGTGGCGGCGGCAGCGTTGAGAATGGCATCTGCATTCAAGTACGAGTCGCGCGCGGGTGCCGGCCCGATGCGGACCGCCTCATCGCATTCGCGGACGTGCAGCGCGCGGGCGTCGGCGTCGGAATAAACGGCGACCGTGCGCACACCCATTGCGCGACACGTCCGCGCGATGCGCACGGCGATCTCCCCGCGATTTGCGATGAGTAGCTTCCCGAATGGAATCTCTAACGCCACGAGGGCGCCCGCTTGTCGAGAAACGCCCGCAGGCCTTCTTGGCCTTCGGCACTCGTCCGGCGCTCGCTGATCGTCCGCGCGGTCCATTCTCTCGCTTCCTCCGGCGCGAGGTTCGGCACGGTGCGGGCGATTTTCTTGGCGACGCGCGCCGCTTGAGGCCCGCACGCCCGGATCTCGTCAACGGCGCCTTGCACCGCTGCGTCGAGGCTGGCGGCCGGAACGATCTCGTGCACGAGGCCGATGACCCGCGCGCGCTCGGCGCCAAAGCGTTCGGCGGTGGTGAACAGCGCGCGCGCGTGGCCTGGCCCGATCTTTGCGAGCACGAACGGCGAAATGACGGCGGGCACGATGCCGAGTTTGGCCTCGGTGAATCCGAAGACCGCGTTGTCGTCGGCTATCGCGATGTCGCAAACGGCGACGAGCCCCGAGCCTCCGCCCAAAGCTGCGCCTTGCACGCGGGCAACGACCGGGATCGGGCAATCGTTGATGGCTTTGAACATATCCGACAGCCGCAACGCGTCGCGATAGTTCTCATCTTGATCCAGTTCTAGACTCGCGCGCATATAGTTCACGTCTGCTCCGCCGGAGAACATCGTGCCCGCGCCTTCGAGCACGACAGCGCGGCTGGAGTCGTCTCCGGCGAGCGCGATGAACGCGTCGGTCAGTTCCACGATCATGGCGCCGTCGAGTGCGTTGCGCACCTCCGGCCGGTTCATGCGCACGCGGACGACGTTTTCGGCACGCTCGATCACGATGGTTGCGGGCATCGGGGTCCTTTCGTTGATGGGCAAGCGATGCTTGCCCTACTACATTTTCTCAAAGACTCACAGGCGGAACACGCCGAATTTCGTCGGCGGCAGTGGAGCGTTCGCGGACGCCGCGATGCCGAGCGCGAGTACGGCGCGGGTGTCCGCCGGATCGATGATGCCGTCATCCCACAGACGCGCGGTGCTGTAGTAAGGATTGCCTTCTGCTTCATACTTTTCAAGTGTGGGGCGCATGAATTCGGTCTGTTCGGCCGCCGTCATCGTCCGCGATTGCTTTTCCAACTGTTCCATCTTCACAGTCAGCAGCACGCTGGCGGCCTGTTCGCCGCCCATCACCGAGATGCGCGCATTCGGCCACATCCAAAGCTGACGCGGCGAGTACGCCCGGCCGCACATGCCATAGTTGCCCGCGCCGAACGATCCTCCGATGACGACTGTGAACTTCGGAACCTCGGCATTCGCCACCGCCATCACCATCTTCGCGCCGTCTTTTGCGATGCCGCCTTCCTCGTATTTCTTGCCGACCATGAAGCCCGTTATATTCTGCAGGAAGACGAGCGGCACGCCGCGTTGGCAACACAACTCGATGAAGTGCGTGGCTTTAAGCGCGCTCTCCGAGAACAAGACGCCTTGATTGGCGAGAATCCCCGCGGGCTGTCCTTCGATATGTGCAAAACCGCAGACCAACGTCTGCCCATATAGCGCCTTGAATTCGTGGAAATCGGATTCGTCCACGATTCGCGCGATGATCTCGCGGACGTCGTAGGACTTGCGGCGGTCGCGAGGCACGACCCCGTAGATCCCGGCCGGGTCGTACTTCGGCGGCCGCGGCTCGCGCACGGGCCATGCCGACCGCTTGCGCGAGTTCAGATTGGCGACCGCTTCGCGCACGATCGCGAGCGCATGCTCGTCGGAAATCGCATAATGATCGCTGACGCCGGAGATCTTCGTGTGCACGTCGGCGCCGCCGAGATCCTCCGCGCTCACGATCTCGCCCGTCGCAGCCTTGACGAGCGGCGGTCCTGCCAAAAAGATCGTGCCTTGGCCCTTGACGATGACGGTCTCGTCGGACATCGCCGGAACGTATGCGCCGCCCGCGGTGCACGAACCGAGGACGGCTGCGATCTGCGGAATACCCTTGCCAGACATGCGCGCTTGATTGTAGAATATGCGGCCGAAATGATCGCGATCCGGGAACACCTGATCCTGCAGCGGCAAGAACGCGCCGCCGGAGTCCACGAGATAGATGCACGGCAGATGATTCTGCTCGGCGATCTCCTGCGCGCGCAAGTGTTTCTTGACGGTCATCGGATAGTAGGTGCCGCCTTTGACCGTCGCGTCGTTTGCGATGATCACGCACTCGCGGCCTTCCACGACGCCGACGCCTGT
The DNA here is from genome assembly GCA_036511855.1 of Candidatus Eremiobacteraceae bacterium. NCBI lineage: Bacteria > Bacillati > Vulcanimicrobiota > Vulcanimicrobiia > Candidatus Eremiobacterales > Candidatus Eremiobacteraceae > Candidatus Eremiobacteraceae bacterium. Next base: position 57,926 of record DATCBN010000096.1, read on the forward strand.
GACCACGCCCGCACAAGGCGCATCGCCGCCGTACATCTCCCAAGCAGCGAGCGCGGACAATTCGAGGAATGGCGTTTGCGAATCCAGCAGTCGCGCGATCCGCTCGCGAACCGGCAGTTTGCCGCGCGCAGTGTGCTTGGCCATGGCGTCTGCGCCGCCGCCTGCCGCGACTTGCGCCGTACGGGCGCGCAGTTCCGACAGCAGTGCCATGAAATGGGCGCGATTGGCGTCGAATTCCGGCGAAGTTTCGTCGGCGCGGCTGTCGATGATTGCCATGCCGTACAATTGTCGCGCGCCAGGGGAGCCGCCTGCAGGGGGCCAAAGCGGTCGTCGACATGGCGAAGATCTTCGAGTGCGTGCCGAATATTTCGGAAGGCCGGCGCCTTGACGTCATCGAGGCCGTGCGCGCCAGCGCCGCGGCCGGTGATGGCGTCACGGTCGTCGATGTCAGCTCGGACGAAGCACACAACCGCTCGGTGATCACGATGGTCGGCACCGCCGACGGCGTACTGGTTGCAGCCGTGCGGCTCGCGGGCACCGCAGTCGAACTCATCGACCTGCGCATACATTCGGGCGAACATCCGCGGATGGGCGCCGTCGATGTCATTCCGTTCATTCCGGTGGGCGAGGCCACTATGGACGACGCGGTGCTTCTTGCACGCCGTTGTGCGCAAGCCGTGTGGGAAAAATTTCGCCTGCCGTCATTTTTCTACGCGGCCGCCGCAACGCGCCCCGACCGCCGCAAGCTCGCCGATGTTCGCAAGGGTCAATTCGAAGGACTGCTCGAGGCGGTGAAATTGCCTGACCGCCATCCCGACGTCGGCGAACCGCAGCTGCATCCCACGGCCGGCGCCGTCGCAATCGGTGCGCGGGATTTTCTCATCGCGTACAACGTCGATTTGCGGACGAACGACTTGAAACTTGCCGAGCGCATCGCGATCGGCGTGCGCCAGATGAGCGGTGGCTTCTTCGGCGTCCAAGCCAAGGGATTCGTCATCGCCGACGACTTGGTGCAGGTTTCGATGAACGTGCTCGATTATCGCGCCATCCCGCTTTACCGAGTCACCGAAATCGTGCGACGGGCGGCGGCGGGCCACGGTGTCGGCGTTGCCGGCTGCGAACTTGTCGGTCTCGCTCCGCTCGAGGCGATCGCCGATTCCGCGGCATACTATCTCAACGTCGAGACACTCGATCCCCTCCAGATCACGTGGTAAGCCCAGCCTGCGATTTTGCGATCGTGAACGCGACCCTCGCGACGCTCGCCCCGCTCTCCGCGCGCCCCGGCTGCGCGGTGACCGCCGACGATCTCGGCATCATCGAAAAGGGAACTGTCGTCGCACGACAGGGCCGCATCGCGGCTGTCGGCGCGCACGCAGATTGCCAAGCCGCGATGGCCGAAGCGAAACGTGAAGACAGCCTCGAATTCATCGAATACGACGCCCGCGGCGGCTTGGTCGTGCCGGGACTTATCGACGCGCACACGCACTCGTTGTTCGCAGGCGATCGAGTAGCGGATTTCGAGGCGATCTCCGCCGGCGAAAAACCACAACTCGGCATCCGCTTTACGATGGAACAGACGCGGCGCTGCAGCGACGAACAGCTCGTCGCTGTCGGCGCGCGTCGTTTGGCCTTGATGGCCGAGCACGGTACGACCACCGCGGAGGTGAAGACCGGCTATGCGTTGACCGCCCGCGGCGAGGGCGCCATGCTGCGTGCGATGAGGGAGCTCGACGCGCAGGCCGGTCTGCCGCACGTCGTCGCAACCTTTTGCGGCGCCCACGCACTGCCGCCCGAATTCGACGACTACGATGCATTCGTCGACGAGCTATGCGCGACGATCCTGCCGGCGATCGCGGAGCTGGACATCGCGCGCTTCGCCGATGCGTTCTGCGAAGCCGGGTACTTCAGCGTCGCGCAAAGCCGGCGCTTCTTGCTTGCTTGCGAAGCGCGCGGCATGCGACTCCGTCTGCATGCTGACGAACTGGGCCATTCCGGCGGCAGCTTGCTTGCCGCCGAGCTGGGATGCGCGTCGGCCGACCACCTGAATTTCGCCGACGCGGATGATATTTCGCGACTCGCGCGCGCCGGGTGCACGGCGGTGCTGTGTCCGTCTACCACCGAATACCTCGGCTTATCGCGCTATGCGCCGGCGCGCGCGCTGATCGCTGCGGGCGTGCCGGTCGCCGTCGCCACCGATTTCAATCCGGGTACGAGCACGTGTTTTTCCCTGCAGACGGCGGCCTATCTCGCTCGACGTCGGTTGCGGATGACGGCGCCGGAGACGCTGGCTGCGATAACCCTCAACGCCGCACATTCGCTTGGGATAGCACGCGAGGCAGGCAGCATCGAGCTGGGGAAACGGGCCGATCTGGTCGCACTAGCTACGTCAGATTATCGTGAGCTAGGTTACTATTACGGGGTCAATCTCTCGACGTTGGTTACGATCGGCCGCGAATCCACTCGATTTGCGATTGGCGGCGCAGCCACGAGGGTATTCTAAATCCGTGATGTCCGGCCTGATTCAGTTCGAAGCCAACTTTGTGAGCGCGCCGTCCGCGGTTGCCGATGCGCGGCATGCCGTCCGCGAATTCGCGGTGCGCGCCGGACTCGACCCGTGGGATACGTCCGATGTCGTCCTTGCCGCAGGCGAGGCGTGCAACAATGCCGCCGAGCACGCGCATGTGGCGGGCGGCCGGTTCACCGTGCGCGGCGTCGATGACGGAAATGCGCTCGCGATCGAGGTCACCGACTACGGCGGCGGATTCGACCTAGCGGGCAAAGGCGCCGGAATGGATCCGGAAGAGCGGGGCGTGCGCGGCCTCGGCATTTTCTTGATGCGTTGTTTGATGGACGAGGTCAGCTACTCGACCGACGGCGACGGCACAACCGTACGTTTGGTCAAGCGCTCGCCGCACCGGCATCTCAACGAAGCGGTCTAGACTACAGTACGAGGGTCGACGCAGCGAAACGGTTGCGGAATTCGGCCGGCGTCAGACCGACTCTCGATGCGAGCGGGCCCAGTCGCGGCTGCTCGAGATCCGATGGCTCTAACCGAATGGTATATTTGCGGCTCACTTCGTACGCTTCTGTCGTCGTGTCGACCAAGCGAACGCGAATGCGGCCGGTGTCGGGGTCTATCATATCCTGAAGCGGCACGGGCGCCACATGCCCACCGCGCAACGCGACCATCGCGCCCGAACCGCCGCCGAGCAGATAGCGAACGGCGCCATAACCTAAGGTTCGAGTATATTCCACGTCGAAAGGCAGCGGCTTCGCGCAGCGCAATTCGTAGCCCACGTCCTTCGTGACGATATCGATCTCCAGACGCAGCTCTTTGAGACGAGCCGCGACCGCCTGCTTCAACACGGCGCCGACGTCGATTTCGGAAAGCCGGATGTGGCCGTACTGGTCGCGCGGCGCATCGTGCATTCCGGCGAAATCGCGCTCATTGAGCCCCTCGGCGATGCCTTCGGCGATCACGGCGACCCCGTGCTCGGCGCCGGAAACCGCGCGCTTGATCATGCTGCCGACGATGACATCGGCGACGAGCCCTATCGACAGGGGCGCATCCTTGAACTGTTCCGGTATGATCGCGACGGTAGCGCCCGCGGCCTTTGTGATGCCGAGCGCGAGCGCACCCGATTTGCGGCCCATGCTGATCACGAGATACCAGCGGAGCGTGGTCCGCGCGTCCTCCATCAGCGTCTCGACGATGCCGGCGCCCACCGCGCGCGCGGTTTCAAAGCCGAACGTGGGCATGTTGTCCGGCAACGGCAGATCGTTGTCGATCGTTTTCGGCACCGTCGCGACGTGCACGCTGCCGCCCGTCGCTTCAGCGATCTTCGCCGCTCCAAACGTCGTGTCGTCGCCGCCGATGCACAGCAGATGCGTGATGTTCAACGCGCGAAGCGCGGCCACGCAATTCGAAAGCGTCGTCGCGTCCTGCGCTGGATTCGTGCGAGCTGTTCGGAGTATCGAGCCGCCCGTCCAGTGGATGCGGCTCACGTCCTCGATGCGCAGCGATATTGCGTGGGTCGCGTCGCCGCGCGCCAGCCAGCGGTAGCCGTCGTAGATTCCGACGACGCTGCAGCCTTCATTGATGGCTTCGATCGCCGCCGAGCCGATGACGCCGTTGATGCCGGGCGCGGGGCCGCCGCCTACCAAGATTCCAAGTGTGGGCATGGGTCAGACCTTCGCGGACTTTCGGTTATGCCCCGGTGGTCTCGGGCTGCGACGGTTCAAGCGCCGGCGGCTTGAGCGGCTCGCCGGACTTGCGGAACACCGTCTTGCCGTCCTCGGCATCGAACAGGATGTGATCGCCGACCTTGAACGTGCCGCGAAGCAGCTCCTCGGATAGCGGATCCTCGACGAAGCGTTGGATGGCGCGCCGCAGCGGACGCGCGCCCATAGCGGGGTCCCAGCCCTCTTTCGCGAGCAGTTCGCGCGCGGCATCGGTGGCTTCGAGCGTCATGTGCTGATTTTCCAGCTCCTTGACGACCTTAGCAAGTTCGAGACCGACGATCTCTTTGATCTGCGGCAGATCGAGCGAGTGGAAGACCACCACTTCATCGATGCGGTTGAGGAACTCGGGCCGGAAGAGATGCTTGACCTCTTCGAGGATCTTGTTCTTCATGCGCTCGTAGCGGACGGTGGACGAGCCCTCGTCTTTGACCGAACGGAATCCGATGTCGGCGGTTTTCTGCATGCCCGCGGAACCGACATTGCTCGTCATGATGATGACGGTGTTCTTGAAGTCGACCGCCCGGCCTTGAGAGTCGGTCAAGCGCCCGTCCTCGAGAACCTGCAGCAGCAGATTGAACACGTCGGGATGCGCTTTTTCGATCTCGTCGAGCAGCACGACCGAGTACGGACGGCGCCGCACCGCTTCGGTGAGCTGGCCGCCTTCTTCGTATCCTACGTATCCGGGCGGCGCGCCGACCAGACGCGAGACGGCGTACTTCTCCATGTATTCCGACATGTCGATGCGGATCATGGATTCCGAATCGTCGAACATGAACTCGGCGAGCGTCCGCGCGAGCTCGGTCTTGCCGACGCCGGTGGGGCCGAGGAAGATGAACGAACCGATCGGGCGCTTTGGACTCTTCAATCCCGCACGAGCGCGGCGAATCGCGCGCGTGACCACTTTGACCGCTTCGTCCTGGCCGATGATGCGCTTGTGCAGCGCATCTTCCATGTGAAGGAGCTTCTTGGTCTCTTCTTCGCGCAGCTTGCTGACCGGGATGCGCGTCCACGTGGAGACGATGTGCGCGATCTCGTCGGGCCCAACGGTGTTGACGGCTTCGCCCTTGCCGGTGCGCTTCTCGGCCCACTCGGCTTCCATGAGCCGCTTCTTCTCGCGAAGCTTCTCTTCGCGGTCGCGAACCTGAGCGGCCTTTTCGAATTCTTGCGCTTTGATGACGGCTTCTTTTTCCGCCTTTACCTTGCGGATCTCGGCATCGACTTCGCGGATCTCGGGCGGCATGGCCGTGGCCTGCAGGCGTACGCGCGACGCCGCTTCATCCATGAGATCTACCGCTTTGTCGGGCAAGAAGCGGTCGGTGATGTAGCGGTCCGACAGACGCGCGGCTGCCTCGAGCGCTTCGTCGCTGATCTTGACGCGATGATGCGCCTCGTAGCGGTCGCGCAGGCCTTTGAGAATTTCGATGGTCTCGTCCACCGACGGCTCTCCGACGATGACCGATTGGAAGCGGCGTTCGAGCGCCGAGTCCTTCTCGATATGTTTGCGGAATTCGTTGAGCGTGGTGGCGCCGATGCATTGCAGCTCGCCGCGCGCGAGCGCCGGTTTGATGATGTTGCTTGCGTCGATGGCGCCTTCGGCGGCGCCGGCACCCACAAGCGTGTGCAGTTCGTCGATGAACAGAATGATCTCGCCCGCCGCACCGCGGATCTCATCCATGACGCGCTTCATGCGCTCTTCGAATTCGCCGCGATATTTCGTGCCGGCCACGAGCCCGGCGAGATCGAGCGTGATCACGCGCTTGTCGCGCAGCAGGTCGGGGATGTCGCCCGTGATGACGCGTTGGGCTAAACCTTCGGCGATGGCGGTCTTGCCGACGCCCGGTTCGCCGATGAGCGCAGGATTGTTCTTCGTGCGCCGCGACAGGATTTGGATGACGCGTTCGATTTCGGTCGCGCGCCCGATGACGGGATCCAATTTGCCTTCGCGCGCGAGCTGGGTGAGGTCGCGGCCGTACGCGTCCAGCGTCGGCGTCTTGCTCTTCCCTTTGGCCTGACCGGCTTGCGTCTGCTGTTCCGCGCCGAGCAGCGACGTGGTCTGCACGCGCACTTTGGCCGGGTCCACACCGAGGTTGGTGAGGACGCGCGCGGCCACGCCTTCGCCTTCGCGGATCAAGCCGAGCAACAGATGCTCGGTGCCGATGTAGTTATGGCTGAGCTGGCGGGCTTCTTCGAAAGCAAGCTCGATGACGCGTTTGGCGCGCGGCGTGAAGACCATCTCTTGCTGCACGGTCTGACCGCCGCGGCCCACGATGGCCTCGACTTCGGCGCGCACTTTTGCCAGGTTGACGCCGAGCGTTTCCAATACTTTGGCCGCGAGGCTTTCGCCCTCGCTGATGATGCCTAGCAGTATGTGCTCGGTGCCGATGTAGTTGTTGCCGAGACGCTGTGCTTCTTCTTGCGCAAGCACGATGCTGCGCCTCGCACGCTCGGTGAATGGTTCCCACATGGACATACGGTTATTGACTCCTTGGGCGGGTCCGGCGGCTGCGACCGATTCGCGGATGCTGCGGCCCCTACTCCTTATACGTAGTGTTCGACACTTTCGTCCGAAAGTGCTTCCTCTCGGGACAAGGCCAATGAAAAGGGAGGGCGCATAGCCCTCCCGGCTGTTTGTAAGTGCCTGATCGTGGGCCTCAAGCGATTGCCGGTCCGTACTGCACCGGTGCCCGATGAAAACGGGGAATCGTATCGGCTTTCGGTCGATCAGACAAAGTGTCCAATCGCTACGCCCGGGTTACGCAACTCGGATGCGGGCATTTTTGTGGCCCGCTCACCGATCGGTGCGCTTAAGAGCGACCCCGCTTGAGGCTCGAGAAAATCATACAGCCGACATCGATGGATTGTCAAGGTCATGGCCGGAATGCAATATCGGGAACGCGAAGTTTCCGCATCGAGAGAGATGACTGCGAACATTCATCAGGTCGCGATCGCCGTCGGCTCCAATCTAGGAGACCGGCAAGGCAACATCGCGTCCGCGCTTGCCCGCTTGCGATCGTATGTCGATTTGACTCACGTCTCCTCGACGTACGATACGGTGCCCGTCGGCGTGGGGCAGCAGCCTGAGTTCCTGAATCTCGCATGTGTGGGCACGACCACACTTTCACCGCTCGACCTGCGCGCCGCGCTCGAAGCCGTCGAGCGATTCGTCGGCCGAAGACAAAACGGCCGGCTCGGGCCGCGCGCCATCGATCTCGATCTTCTTTTGTATGATGATCTCATTCTGAATAGCGACGAGCTTTCGATTCCGCACCCCGGCATGACCGAGCGTGCGTTCGTATTGGTACCTCTTGCCGAAATCGCGCCTGACCTTCTTCACCCCGTCGCCGGCAAGCGGGTGGCCGACCTCGCATCTTCGGTGGACGCCTCGGGAGTGAGGCGCCGCAGCGGCGGCTTGCTCGGTCGTTTGCGCAAGGACGTGCAGGAATCGCGTCCTGCAGTCGCGCTTGCGCTCAACCGCGCCGGCGTCACGGGCGTCCGCACGCTCGTCACGCTCGGTGAAGGCCATGGACGCCAACGAACGACGATCGCCGTGTTCGACATCTTCGCCGACCTCGACGCACTGCACAGCGGCGTCCATATGTCGCGTTTTTCACAAGATCTCGAGGATGCGCTCACCGAACTTTCGGTGGAAGACGCGCATGGCGTCGACGAACTGGCGCTGGCGCTTGCTGACCGGGTGGTGCAGAGCCAGCGCGCCGAGCGAGCGGAGGTTTTCGCGCGAGCAGAGGTCGCGTTGCCTCGAGTGACCCCGGCTAGCGGCCACCCGACGCACGAATTCTACACCGTCGTGGCGCGCGCCGTGGCCGCACCGGGCCACCGGCGCCGCCTGCTCGGCATTGAGGCTGAGGGGATCACCGCTTGTCCGTGCGCACAGGCGATGGTGGCCGACGACGCTACGGATCGCCTTTCGAAAGCCGGCTTGGACGGCGAGGATATCGCCAAGGTGCTTCGCATCATGCCCGTCGCCACGCACAATCAGCGGGGACGTGGGACGCTTTACGTCGGATCCGACCGCACGCCCGATATCGCGTCGCTGGTGGAGATCGTCGAACAATCGATGTCGTCGGAGACGTACGATTTGCTCAAGCGGCCGGACGAACTATTCGTCGTCAACAAGGCGCATTTCGCGCCACGTTTTGTCGAGGACGTGGTGCGCGAGATGCTGCGCTACGCCGCCGACGCATTCACCGACGTCGGCGATGACGGCTTCGTGTCCGCGCGTCAAGTGAACTACGAAAGCATTCACAAGCATGATGCGATGGCGGAGTCGTGCTCGACGTTCGGCGAACTGCGCCGCGAACTATCCGGCGAATCCGGCGTCCGCCACACCACGCTCGAAGAATGGCTCTACCCGAAGTAGACTTTATAGGAGGGCAAGCATCGCTTGCCCCGTTTTTTCTTCGGCTGTACCAGGGCAAGCATCACTTGCCCCGTTTTTTCTTCGGCTGTACTAGGGCAAGCATCGCTTGCCCAATTGGGTGAGCGATGCTCACCCTAGTACGGGTTGCTCACCCTCCTACACTACGAACGCTACGATGGATTCAGTCCATTCGATACGGCTTGCCGCCAGCGCGTGACCGCCGCTCGCATTGCATCGGTTTGTTCGCGCGTCTCGCTGGTCAATTCGATTCCCAATGCGAACATCGTGGCTGCCGCCTTCGGCGTGCTCCAACGCACCACGCCCTTATAGGGCTCGCGGGCGATCGACGCGATGAAAAAGCCATACGTGACACCGGGCTCGAGCCCAAGTGGGCTGTCCATTCCGAGCCCGGCCTCGCAAACATCGGTCGTCGTCGCGTCCGCGATGTTCGCGCCGGCAGCATCGGAAATCACCACCGCCAGTTTCACGGCCACTCGGTCCCAGCGACGATGGTTGATCATTTCCCGGGCCTTTCGTCACCAATCTGCCTGGAGATGCGACGTGCGGACGGGTGTTTCCGCTCGCGCATCGAAGCGCCGGATACGGAGATAAACGTGGCGTGAACTGGGAGCTTTCGGCCGTACCCTATTGGCCAATCCATCGGCGTCGCGTGCTGCGCCAGCGGTTGCTCGCACTCGCGATCGTTGCGGCGATATTCGTACCTGCCATCTTCATCCGCGCTCGTCTCGCCGCAGAGCCTATCGGCGAACGCGTTTTCGACACCGTGTCGTCAACGATCACATACCGCTACTTCGACGCGAATTATCGCGGCGTCGCATGGAGTTCGGTGATCGATGCGTATCGGCCGCTTGTCGAGAGCGCCCCGTCGACGGCCGCACGCTACGCTCTGCTGCGCGGCATGCTCGCGCGTCTCGGCGACAGCCACACCGCCGTCTTCTCCCCGCTCGAACTTCGTTCGTCGGCGGCAAACTCCGGACAAATCGAAACGGTGACGTGGCGCGATCTCTCGCACGATATCGGCTACATCAAGGTCGGTTCGTTTCCCGACAACATTTCAGAAGCGATCGGGTGGGCGTTGCAGCAAGAGGGCGAACGCGCGGGAGTCGTGCTCGATTTGCGCGGCAATCCAGGCGGCATCGTCGATTC